>JAZDLJ010000222.1:0-4815 GCA_043802115.1 bacterium
AATTTTGATTTTTTTTAAGATAGATGTGCATCCTACATTTTGTTGAGCGAGTATTTAGTAGGCTTTTTGTAAATTTTCTTAGCGCAGCTTCCCGTAAAATTGCCTCTGTTTGAGCGAAGCGAGTTAGGCAATTTAGGGAAGTAAGCTTAGAAAATTCAAAAAGACTACTCTACGAGTGAAGCAAATTTTGGAGGCACATCAACAAATAAGTCAAAATGAGAATTGCTGACCAACATTATCGAGGTCTTTATTTTTTATGATTAAGAAACGTATTATCTTTATTCCTGTTATCTTATTTTTTTGTTTTTATATCCAATATAGTTTATTATTGCCCGCCTTTGGATATTTCTCTTCTAAAATTTATCGTTATGATAATAATGGTAACACCATTATTCAAACAAATAAACAGGCACAATTTTCTTTTTTCTCTTCCTCCTCTTATAATTCCAATAATCGCCCTATAAAAACAACATCATCAGTCCAATCCAGTATAGATAAAAATGTAATTTTTTATACATATAACCATATTGGAATGAGAAGTAAAAAAATATCAGTTGAGGATACCAAAAGCTATGTTTATGATTATAAAACAGTAGTAGTAGAAAAATATTGGGAAAAAGGGTTATTAAATAAATATGATTATGGAAATGAGTTAATTCGTTTAGGGGTGAGTAAAGAAGATACAACCTATTATTATTATCATGATATTCTTAATTCAGTTACTGATTTAATAAGGGTAAATGGAATAAACAACGAGAAAAATGAGCTTGTCTATACATACAGTTACGATCAGTCAGGTAGTTTTAGAAATGTTATTGACCTGGAATGTCCATTTAGTAAATTTTCTTTTACTGGTAAGGAATTTGACAAAGAAACTGAATCGTTTTATTTCTGGGCAAGGGATTATGATAGTAAATTGGCTCGTTTCAAGACACAGGATGAACAGTTAGGAAATATTACTTCAGCACAATTAAATAGATTTATATATTGTTATGGGAATCCAAATAAATATATAGATCCAGATGGTAATGATCCAGTAAGTGTAGCGATTGCTACAGGAATGTTACTGCCTCCTGTTATTACTAAATTAAATCAGGAGATAGCTAATACAAATTTTGGAGGACCAGGTGGATTTGGAAAATGGTTTAACCCTCTAAATGTACATAGAGCTTGGAAGTTATATAGAGCATCAAAAAAAGTACTTGAATCTAAAGGGAAAGATTATTCTGATTTAACGCTCTTGCTTACTGCTGTTTTATTTGAAGGAGGAACTACTATTTATGGCGATCCACTATTAGCAGATGGAGCATTAGACTCTTTTGGAACTTCTTCTAATGACATAGCAGTATCGTCTATAGAAACCTCTATTCCTGTAACAAGTGCCTTGCCTCTTCATATAGGAGGGAATACTTATTCGGAAAACAATGATGATGCACAAACTGAAAACGATTGGAGAGACAGGATAACGGATATCCAAGAGAAAAAAATCGTTGCTATTGCTGATATGAAGTCTGATCCTAGTGGTGGTGATAATGATAGAGTTTACTTAGTAATGAAAGCTGAGAATCATTCTAATGAAACGGAAGCGATTAGATTGGGTAAATTAGTGGGTGAGACAACTTCATTAGAATATAGAAACTTTTTGAATAATAATAAGCTTCCTGACGAACATTATTTGCCATCTCATAAAAGTGTTACTATAACTAGTTGTAAATCTGTTTTTAATACAATGCTAACAGGTATCGATGATCCAGACCTAATAAAACAATACTCAGAAAAAATGTTAACCCCTATGATAGCGAGGTTACCTTTATGGTCGCCGGATAGGTGAGTTGGGATTTTGCATAAAATATGATCTTTCAAAACCACAGAGAGAGTAGAGATAAAAAAAAACCCACTAACATTTGTGATTAAAAAAGGTAGGAGGAAGGAAAATAATATTATGAAAAAAGAGCAGAGACATTCACAGGGCTTAATAACAACGATTATTCATTGCCTGGTCTTGTTTGTCATTTTATGGGGGAATATAGGAGTCAAAAAAGCATTAGCAGATATGTTATTACAAAATGGAGGAAATACTATAAATTATTGTATGAAAAGTACATCTAGTAAGTGTACAGTATTTCCTAATTATAGTATATGTATAAAGTCTCTAACCCTTAACTCAAATAACACCACATTATCCGCAATTTTTTCTATTAAGGACAAAGGTGATACTTACAGCCATGGATACAAGATTCCTATTGTAATTACTGTATCATCATTATCTGGAGATTTAATATTTCATGAGTGGAAGCAGAAGCTAAGTGAATTTGATCTTATTGAAATTAATAAGGTTGAATTAAGTACTGGCGGTCTAGGAGAGTATACCTACAAAACCTCTGACTCTAAGCCTCTCTCTACAGGAAATTATACTATAAGCTGTTCTTTGGCATCTCCTATACTTGGTGAGTCTTATGAAAATTGTCCACTCACTGTCTCTTACGATTTTACCATTCCAAAACCTCCTTCAAGTTCAACTCCCCCTTCTACGTCAACTCCTTCTAAACCTACTGTTCCAGAACCTGAACCTGAGATAGAAGATGAACCGAATCCCCCGGTAATTACACTAGAGGAAGCTAGGTCTTGTTCAGGTAATTATATTATCTTGCAGGGCAAGGACTTTAATTCTGAGCATAAGTATACGGTTACAGTAGATTGGAAGGATAATGATCCAGGGAAGGTCTATTATTCAATAAATAATAAAAATTTGGTAGAAGCAACTAAAAAAAATAATACTAATTATACCTTAAATATTAATGCGGATATGCTGGATAATAATGAAAATGAAATTAACATCTCTGCTATTGCATCAAATGGTATCATAGGTAATTATACAGCAATTTTTAACCTCACCAGTATCCCCTGGGCTAACAGCTTTTCTTCTGAAAGTAATGTAATCCAGTCAGGTTATAATGACGAAAAAAAGGCCTATCAATTCTCATGGGACTATTCTCCTGAATGGGTCCAACCTATTACAATATATAAAGATATCCCGTACCTAGGTGGAAAGATGTATGGTATAAAAGATTTTAACGCCTCATTAGATATACTTTTATACTCTTGTGATAAAACTGATGGAAGACTTTCCATAGCCGGAGGCGCTGCCTTAACTATAGGGGATGATAATAAAATAGGAGGAAAATTAAGTGGGGACGGAAATATAAGTTATTTTGGTGGGGAATTTAATCTTACTCCAGCACAAACAGTGATTGATATCAATAGTGAGTTTAAAAAAGAATGGCCTGTTAGTGAGTTAATACCAGGTTTAAACGCTTATTCAATTGACCAGATTAAATGGATTAATGATACAGCTAAAATTACTGTCAAAATCGCTTCTGGTATGAAACTAAATCTGGTACTTCAGGAAATTGAGGAAAAAGGGGAAGATGGAAGTAAAGAGGAAAAAATCAGGTTTACTGAGGCAAATGGTGCCTTAAAGGTAGGTCTGGCTGGCCTTTTAAATCTAGGACGCGGACAATTAGAACTAAAAGCAGGTGTACATGGAGATATTACAACAAAATGTAAATACCCCTATGAAGAATTTAAAAAATTTATAGATAACTTAACCTTAAAACTCTCTATTGATGGGCAGATTACATGCTGGTCATTAATATTAAAAGATAATAAATCCTATTCTGCTACTTTATCTAATGGGGTCTGGAGATTTGAGGAGTTTGATGAATTTGGGGCGAATGGGATAGGAGTAAGACAAAAATCAGGATCAGGCATAGACAAGATAGATCTAAATCATCCCAGATTTAGAGCTATCTTGCCAGAAGATTTTTTAACTGATAAAAACCAGGCTGATGTTGGAGATCAGATTAGAAGTCGAACAGGTAATTATAGTTCTCCTTTATCAAGAGGAGACACTATCCTCTCTGAGATAGACCCTCATCTATATCCGCATCCAGAACCAACGATAGTAGAGGTCGATGGTAAATCAATGCTCTGTTTTACCAGTTATGAAAAAAACACGGATAACCCTCTTCAGTGTACTGATATCTACTTTATGACCTTTGAGGAAGGCATTTGGAGTGAAGCTGCACCTGTTTTTGATGATGATGCCCATGGAGATTTCTCTCCCAAACTTGCAGTGGACAAGAATGGTAAAATAATCCTGGTTTGGCAGAGAATAAATAATACACGTCTTAATGATACATACCTCTCTAAATTTATTGATAATGCAGATAATAAAAGAAATGAGCTTGAGGTTATGGCCTCTTATATGGAGATTGTATATGCAACTTATGACTGGAACTCTGAGCGGAAATGGGAAGGACCCTTTATAATAACAAATAATAATTATCTAGATACGAATCCACTTCTAACAACAGATATTAATGGAAATGTTTTTTTATTCTGGGAATCAAATGAAAAAAACAGATTAATAGGTTCGCCGGATTCACCCAGTAAACTACATCTGGTAAAGTGGGATAATTCTGAATGGAAGACACTGGCTCCTCCCATGGATAATCAAGATAATAGTTTTGATTATAGCCTGGCGGCTGGAGATAATGAGATCATTATCCTCTGGACTGGTTATGATAAAACAGATCAAGACAGATACCATCTTAAATATATTAAATGTACTGGTAGTAATAGTTGGGGAGAAGCTACAGAATGGAAACAGGCAAAGGCAAGAACACAGGAAGTATCTGATTACTTAGGCAAGGTGATCGCAGATAGGGAAGGAAATTTTTATATAACCTGGATACAAGAGGCGGAAAAACTCTTATCTACAATAGAAATACAGGAAGGGAAAGAGGTTTTGGT
>JAZDLJ010000223.1:0-16012 GCA_043802115.1 bacterium
AATTTTGATTTTTTTTAAGATAGATGTGCATCCTACATTTTGTTGAGCGAGTATTTAGTAGGCTTTTTGTAAATTTTCTTAGCGCAGCTTCCCGTAAAATTGCCTCTGTTTGAGCGAAGCGAGTTAGGCAATTTAGGGAAGCAAACTTAGAAAATTCAAAAAGACTACTCTACGAGTGAAGCAAATTTTGGAGGCACATCAACAAATAAGTCAAAATGAGAATTGCTGATCCAGTCCTCCAAGGACTGGAGTATCTTAATTGCTTGTAAAATTAATATCTACCTGTCCATACATGTAGTCAAGATCATTATTGGTTGGTCTTCCAGAGTTACTACAATAAGCTGATCCATCAATTGTAATATCTCCATAAGTGCGGGGAAATGACGTAATTCCATAGCGACAACTTCCACCGCTACCAGCCAGATAGACAGCTATTGTATAGGTCTGTCCTGCCTGAACAGATACAGGAGTTATATCCATATAGCCCCAATTATTTGTTGAGGTTACATTGGCCTGGCTGAGTAGTTCTCCTGTGCTCTTATTCCAAAGGTAGACTGTCTTTGCCCCATTAAAAAATCCGCCAAGTTTGGTAATCTGACCACTTTTAGTTGGGGTAAAATGATATCCCATAGTGTAATCCCAGGGTGCATTTGTATATAATGTTCCATTGGCATTTGTTTGCCACGGGGTCTGATCAAAAGGGGATGAAGCAGCAAGCACTGTTAAATTGAAACATTGAGTGTCAGATTCTCCTGATAAATCAGTGACTCTTAGAGTAAGAGGGTGGGTACCTAATTGAGCAGTTGTAGGTGTCCAGGTAATAATCCCTAAATTGAAATCAATGCTCATTCCTGCTGGTGCTTTCTCAAGGGAATACGCCATAACATCACCATTATCTACATCAACTGTCTTTACCTCATATTGGTATTGTTGTTCTATATATGCCTGGGTTGTGGGCATGGAGGTTATTACTGGTGGATAGTTCAATCCTCCGATAGGGATAAAATTGATATCTACCTGACCATACATACCAGGGATAAGACTATTTACTGGTCTGGCTTCGCCAGGAACAAAAGTTGCTGCCTCGATTGTTATATTTTTATAAACCTGAGGCAGGGAGATTATCGCATTTCGGTAACTCCCTCCGCTTCCAGCCAGATAGACAGCAACAGTATATGGCCGGCCAGCCTGGACAGATACTGGTGTAATATCTGTATAGCTCCAATTATTGGCTGAGGTCACAGAAGCTTGAGCGAGTAAATGCCCAGTGTTTTTATCCCAAAGGAAGACGGCCTTGGTTCCATTAAAGAATCCCCCTAGTTTAGTAATCTGTCCATCATGATTTGGAGTGAAATGGTATCCCATAGTATAATTATAGTTTTTGTTAATATACAATGTTCCATTAGCGTTTGTCTGCCATGGTGTCTGGTCAACTGGCTGAACTGTGATTGTTAGACTTCTATTGACTGCCTGACCTCCAGCATCAGAAATCAATAGATTAATGGTAAATATACTCTCTACAGCTACATCAGGAGGTAGATAACTAACTGTATTGCCGCTTCCCTGGATTGTACCATCACTGACTTCCCAAGTGTAAGTCAAATTATCTCCATCTGGATCAAAGGCAGCAACAGAGAGGGTAGCCTGGATATTTTCATCCAGGGGATTTGGGGTTATACTAGGTTCAACATTAATAACTGGCGGTTGATTTACTGGAGGTTGAACTGTAATACCATCTGAATATCCAATCTCGCTCCAGAGCCCTTGTTCATTCTTTGCCCTTACCCCTATGAAATAGGTTTTATCTGTCTCAAGAGATAATCCAGTAATGATTATATCTGATTGGCTAGTTAACGTCCAATCCCTGATGATATTGCCATCAGTTGGAAATCCTTCTCTAACCTGATATATATATTCAGTAACCTTAAGTTCAAGATCCTCTGAGTACCAGAAGACTGAGAGGGAATTATTATCTTGCGTATAATCCCCTTCATCTCTGACTATTGGGGTAGAGGGAGGGGTAGTATCCTGAAAATACTCATATGCCCCCATGTCAATTCGACTTCCCCCATTTTTTGGTACTGGTGATAAGGGATCCCCTGCATCAAGACAGGGAGAAGATGCTGATAAACTTAAATTTTTTGCCTCTGCATTGGTAAATAAGGGGTCGAGATTTATATCTCCATTGCCAGGATTAGGATAAGGAGAATTGCTGTCTGTATAATTAATAGAGAAGGTAGCTGTCTCAGCCTTGTTAAAAACAAGGTTACTATCCCAGAGGATAGAGTTAGATATATCCAAGGTGGAATTTTCATTCATCAGGACTTGAAAGGGTGTAGAAAGACAGTTATTAAAGAAGGTGGAAGATCTAATGAGCATTGCCCCGTAAGACCCTGTTTCAAAGGAAACTGCATCATTATCAAAGAAGACCCCTTTTTCTAAAGAAATTGTATAAAGAAGAGAGGGGGGGGGATTTTGTGACTTGCAACTTATAAGGGTAGTTCGCAGATTATTTTTAAAGAGGATGTTGGAAAAAAGAAAATCGCGATAAAAATTTTCCCTTTCAAAATAGACCAGATAATCATTATCAAAATTGTTCTCAAAGATACTATCCTTTATCCAATCATTGAGATTACCGCCTCCTTTTTCAATATGAATCAGGGCATGATTATTTATGTTATTTATAAAGTTTACCTTAGAAAGATAGAGTGTACTATTCATCCCTGAAGAAAAAATTAGTGCCTCGTTATCCTGACAATTGATGAAATCAACATTTCTTAAGGCGAATAACTGTGTGTCTGTTATAGATAGAGCTCGTCCAGTTTTGTCTTCCCCCTGCTTGGTGATGATAAAATTTTCAATTAAGTTCGTCCCCCAGCATTCGTGTTCAATGAGAGTTGTCCCATCTGTAAGCCCTTGAAGAACTGGCCGATTGGTCTCGGATCCACCCATCAATCTTACCCCATTAGGAATAGTAATATTTTCCTGATAAGTGCCACTAGCTACAATAACAATCTTATTTCCCGAGGTTTGAGCTGTATTTAAGGCTTCCTGGATAGTAGGATAATCTTGTGGGACGTGGATGGCATTGCTTAAGGAGTGGTAGATCGCCCCCATATCTTTTCTGGTTCCATCAGGATCCGGTAGATCATCAGGGTCGCCGGCATTTATACAGAAAGAGGTGGCTGCCAGGGATATTTGATCATTCATATCGACGATCTCATCATCCCAGATAATATCCTCTCCATTTACCCCACAATCCCTGGGTACAAGGGAATAGGCCACCTTGAGGTCAGATAAGTAACCAACTGGCGCTGGATTACCATGTCCTCCCCTACTGATAATAGAATTTTTTATTATCCCAGTAATTGGTTGAGGGAATAAACCGTCAGGATCAGAGATGTATTTAAAGGTACAATTAGTAAATCTTAATTTAGGATTGTTTACTCCAATAATCTGATCTTCAAATAGACAATAATTAAATTCATCAACATAGTCTGTTGTCCCATCACCATGAATCTCTATCTTGATTGCCTTTCCCCAGACTGGTGGCTTATAGGTAAACCAGATAGGTCTTTCTACATTACCATTTGCTGTTATCCTCGCCCCAGCTTGAATTATAATCCTGGGGGTGGGATAGACATCATAATCAGTCGCCAAAGTTGTCCCTGGTTCAACTACTAAAGTCTTGCCACTCTCAATGACTATGTCCTGCACTAACTTATAATCACCTGCGGGTAATATTTTTTCATTACCACTAATGATCAGATCAGTCTCATCAAGGATATTGTCATTAGTAACATTTAGGTTGATGGTAATATTTTTAACTACCAAACCATTATTCGATTCATCAACTAGATCAAAGGTGATTAAATGATTTCCAAGAGGGAGGGTGTTGACGTCCTGAAAATTGCCAGTTATTGTAGCATTGCTGTTTCCAGAGGTTTGAGAGAAACTAAAATGAGTTGGAAGGAGAGGGGAGCTATAATTGATGTTATCGATGCTCCACTGGCAGTTATTAAAAGAGTTAAGTGAAAAAGTGATAGGCTCAATTACTCCGCTTCCTTGATCAAGATTGTAGCTGCGTGTATTTCCAGAAGTGGTATCTGCTATAAAAAAGATACGGGGTTTTAAAGAGAACTGATTACTAACAATCTTTAAATATGGGTCGCCAAGTAAGATCATTAGGTCAGTTGCCCCTCTCTGTTTCTGGGCTAATTTCAGCATGTCACCAATGCGTTCATACCCATATTGAAAATAGGCCTCAAAAAAGGTGAGGCCAAAGGTAGCCTGACTATGATCTCTTACAGCACCGATAATAGTTGAATAGGTGCTTGGATTATTAATAAATTGTTCTGGGGCGTATTCATCTTGATATAAAGGAGGACCTAGAAGGAAATTTACTGAGCCGCAACCATGGGCATAATAGAATGGGGTTATGGTGGTGGGATAATTAGAAGGACACCTAGGCATCAAGCCTGGCCCATATCCATGACCGGTGTTGATACTAATGCTATGATTACTAATATTGTCTTGTAATTCTGCGATATCAGGTGGATTGCCTCCCTCCTGCCATTCATCAGTGGTAAGATACGGTTCCCAGATATTTTTCAAAAATATCTCTCCTTCAGCATAGATTAAGGGTTTATCTGCGCCATCAGGGATAATATTTCCAGAGGAACCAGCAGGGGCAATTTTACTATAATAGTTTGAAATCTCCTGTGGATTATTGACACTAATTCGGCCGATGGCGATCTCTGATCCATTGCTAAAGAAATTGGTGTACTCTGAATCTGAGAAGTAAGAGAGAGCTGATGTGTACGCGTAAGCTGGGATATACTCTGAATCTCCAACAAGCAGCATATATTTTGTCCCATAACCAGATGGTGGAGCAGGGTATAATCTATCTTGAAAATAGTTTTTAAGCTCTCTATAGGTTGGATTTCCAGGGATTGCTGCAGGGATCTCATCTAAGGTAATAATAATTGCCTGGTGATCAGGATCATAAGAACGAAGCTGACGTAATTGTTCACAGGCAGTTGTCCAGGGAGAGGGGGTTACAATAGCATAATAATAACCATGTTCTGGAATTTCTTGGGCGCGGGCGATTGAGAGAGGGATGAGGAAATTTAAACAGATAAACATCGATAACCATAGGAAAATAACAATTTTTTTTTTTCATTTGAACACTCCTTATTTTAGTGATTGCGAAGGTTTTTTTGTTTTTTCCTTTGTGCCTCTGTGCCTTTGCTACTTTATGCCTCCTTTTTTCTCTATTGGGCTTATTTTTTTACAGTAATAGGCGGCGTTAAGATAACCTTCTCTTTATTATCCTGGGCGTAGACATTCCTTAAAGATAACATTAAAGAAAGAAAAACCAGCAGTATCTTAAGATATTTATTTCTTAATGAGCTTGATATAAAAAAACAACTCACTCCTTGTCCCCTGAATTAACCTTTTTTAATAAGAATGCCATAGACTTTCCCAAGTCTAGCATATTTTCAATCCCTTCTATATCATTTTCAACCTCGTTTTTTTTACCTCCGAACCCTAAATTCCAGTAGATTGATCCTACGATAAACATTTGGTTTATTTGAAAAAGATGATTAATGGTATCAAAGGCATGGATACCGCCACCTCTTCTTAATGCTACAACTGCTGCGCCTACTTTGTGGCGAAAAAGGCTACTATTTGAGCGGGCAACAAATCCTGATCTATCAATTAGTGCCTTTAATTCCGAGGTAACATCTGCAAAATATGTAGGTGAGCCTAAGATAAATCCATCAGTTTCTACCATTTTTTCAAATATTTCATTAAAGATATCATTTTTTACGGCACACCTTTTATCTTTATTTTCCTTACATTTATAGCACGCAATACAACCTTTAATATTTTCCCCTCCAAGCTGAATAAATTCTGTTTGAATACCTTCAGCATTCAATACCTCAAACACCTTCATAATCATTTTGGAAGTATTGCCGTCCTTGCGAGGGCTACCATTAATTCCAAGAATCTTCATAAAATGTCCTCCTTTTTGGCACCCTAATGATGCCTCTTTATCCAACAATACTACTGACTATTGCCCCAGCCAGTTTATTCCCAAAGTTAGTGTGTCTGAATAGCCAGTTCATTAACTTCGGTTCTATATTAAATTCTTCTACCGAGACCTTTCCTTCAATAAAAAGTAAAGCAAAAACAACACATAATTCAATCTCATTTCCTTCTTTATCTAATACACAAAGACTATCTTCAGCAGTTTGATATCTTTCAACATCATCACCATATTCTTCCAGATAATAATCAACATTTTCGGACATAGTTATATCTTTTAGCTTTTGGAAGAAATCTTTAATATTATTTTTAAAGATTTCTTGTTTTAAGGTCGCTTTAATGGAATTGTCTTTTATAATAAGATCAAATAATTCAAGATCAAACCTCTCATTAAGAATATCCTCCCATTCTTTTTTTGATAAGGCTTTTTTTGAAGTGCACCCATCAATATTAGTAGCAACGCCTAATGCGTAGAAAGTTCCCATGATATCCTCCTTTTAAGTTAAGTTTTAGGAAGGTTTTTTCCACCACTCTAAAGATTTCTGCTATTATAATTAAATATGAAATTGTTTGCAATTACTAAATAGTCTTGACATTACTAAATATACCACTCCAAGTTAGGTTTTTCCAACTGATTGTGTTAGTTAAAACTAGTATGTTAAGGCACAAAGGCACAAAGTTTTTGACCTGTACGATTAACTTTTGATGGATAATTTAATTCTTTAAATAACAAGTAAAGTAATAAACAGCTGATGAGCAAAACCGAAACATCCCCAAAATGAGAATTGCTGAATTGGAGTAGTATCGTCTTGACAGAAATAATATATCACTAGACTAATAAATCTACTTCCATTATAATTCCTTAAATTCAATCTTAAAAAATACCCTTTCCAACACTCATAAAGCAAGAAAGCTACTTTATACCCATTGGAAAGATATACTACTCCAACTTGAATTTTTCCAAGTGATTGTGTTAGTTAAAAGCAGTATGTTAAGGCACTGAGGCACAAAATTTTTAAGTTTTTTTATTTTTTCCCTTTGTGCCTCTGTGCCTTTGCTACTTTGTGCCTAAACAGCTAGTTCAAAACTAACCTACATTACCTCAGAAAAACCTAACCTGGAGTAGTATCCAATAAAAACAAAAAGACGGATGAAACCCGAATTACTATCGCCGGCAGGAAATTTTGAAAAACTCAAGGTTGCCATCCATTATGGAGCTGATGCAGTTTATCTTGGTGGAAAAAACTTTAGTTTAAGAAGTTTTGCTGATAACTTTAATTTGGATGAAATTAAGAAAGCAATTACTTATGCCCATTCTTATGGAGTAAAAGCATACGTAACCGTTAATACTTTTCTTCATAATAATGACCTGAATAATCTACCAGATTACTTACAGTATCTCCAAGAGCTCAGGGTTGATGCAATAATAATCACTGACCCTGCCCTTATTTATATTGCCAAAAAATATGCCCCTACCCTTCCTTTACATCTAAGTACTCAAGCAAACAGTACAAACTGGCAAAGCATCAAATTTTGGGAGGAGCATGGTCTCAAACGTATAAATCTAGCTAGAGAACTTAGTTTAGAAGAAGCTAAAGAGATAAGATCAAGGGTAAAAATCGAATTAGAATGTTTTATCCATGGGGCAATGTGCATCTCTTATTCTGGTAGATGTTTATTAAGTGCCTACCTTACTGATCGTTCAGCTAATAAAGGAAGATGTACTCATCCTTGCCGATGGAAGTATAAACTAATTGAAGATACCAGACCTAATGATATCTTTACCATTGAAGAAGACATTATGGGAACATATATAATGAATTCAAAAGATCTCTGTCTAATTGAACATATACCTCAATTAATTGAAGCAGGTATAAATAGTTTTAAGATTGAAGGTCGGATGAAGGGTATATATTATGTTGGAGGAGTAACAAAATTTTATAGATATGCCATAGACCAATATATTGCCAATCCCAAAGATTATGTCTATAATCCTTTATGGCTTGAGGAATTAAAAAATATCAGTAATCGGGGCTATACTACTGGTTTCTATTTTGATATAATGTCTGCTGAAAGTCAAAATTATTCTAGCTCATCATATATTCAACAAACAAAATTAGTTGGTATAGTTAAAGAGGTACTGGGTGATAAACAGTTCAAGATTGAGATTAGAAATAAATTTTTTCATGATGATGAAATAGAGATATTAGGACGGGAAAATGTAATTTATAAAGATAAACTTTTTGAAATGTTTGACGAAGAAGGGAATAAATTATATTTTGCCCAGCCAAATCAGATCGTTACTATAAAATGTGATTACCCTTTAAGTAAATTTGACTTGATTCGAATGATAAAAAAATAAAAATGAAAAGCGATGAACTGACTTTACACGTTAAGGTAAATCCAAAAGAGATTTGTTTCTTAAGTAATGTAATAGAAAGCTATGAGGTATTTGGAATAGTAAGGACTATCAACCCTAAATCAGGCTTAATAGAGATATTAATTTCTCCTGATTTCATCGAAGAGATACATAATCTTCTTGATGATCTCAAACAAAGTATGGATATTCAATATGTGCACCCACAAAATTAGCCCTGGACTTAGTTGGCTCACATTAGGTTGTCTTTTAATGATAACTTTAATTACAAGCTGTTTTCCTCCACTTCAGCCTAAATTTATCATTACTCATTCAGAAGGTGGAGTAAGATTAATCATAGAAGAACTTGAAGATGGAACTATACCAGATTGGTCTCCTGGTGGACAACAAATTGTTTACGTTAGTAATGGAATCTATACCATGAATGTCCTGGGAAAGAAAGAAACAAAAAAAATATCTTCGGAAGGAAAGAAACCAGCATGGTCACCTGATAGTAATTTCATAGCTTATGCTAATAATAAAGGGATATGGATCAAAAGCTTAAAAGAAGATAGCGAAGCTATTAATTTGGTTACAAAAGGTTATCATCCACGCTGGTCTCCAGACGGGAAGTATATTGCATATGCCTCAGAAGGAATCCATATAAATAATCTTACAACTAAAGAAGATTTTTCCCTGACAAACCAGGGGATAAACCCAGAATGGTCACCAGATGGAAAATACTTATTATATAGTGAACTTTCATCTGATAAGATTAATTTTAATATATACATTATTAATCTTGAAAATAATTATAACGGATTATTATTAGAACGAGCCTCTTATGCAGCTTTTTCCCCAGATCAGCGTTATATTATATTTGTTAGAGAGGGGATTTATCTAAAGTCTATTAAAGATGGTAAAGTAAAACGAATCACCTGGTCAGGCTACATGCCCAGGTGGTCACCTGATGGAAAAAAAATCATTTGTTATTTGGATGATAAAATATGGCTATTAGATTCTCCTTACACTATTAATAATACACCTTCTCCATTAGATTTTTCTTCTCTTAACCTTAGAAAAGTATTAAATATTAAAGAAACCCCGAAGATAGTTAAAGTTATTGCTGAACCAACAGAGATTAGTGCAGATAAAGGCGGAGAGGTAAAAATTATTGCAACTGTAACAGACCCGAATGGCCTCGATGACATTGAATCTGTTGCCCTCTACCATGGTGAGACTAAGTACCAAGAGCTTGTGATAGGATCAAAGGATGAAGGGACTGGTGTGGTAAATAGTGAAACAACTGAAGAGACAACTGATAAAGCGACTTTTTTCCTTAATCTGTTGTTTTATCCTGGCATTACCCCTTCTGATTTCAATTTTGATGTGGTGGCAATTGATAAAAATGGAAATATGAGTGAGCGGGTACCAGTTGGGTTTAAGATACTACCATCAATGAGAATAAAATAGTTTTTTCATTTTATTCTCATTGATGGTAGCACCTTTTTTGTATTTGATAACACAATGGTAGGCGTGGGTTATAAGAATATTAGCTTTTTCTTCATCAACTAACAAAACATCCTATATAAAATTCTCAACTTGACTAGTAGCCTTGTTTTCACTATTGTCTCTCTTATTAATTTTACACATAACGCTTTATAACCTGCGTGAAGACACCCAGCCCAAATGCAAGTAACCTTTATAACGAATAAATTAACACCTTACTTGCAAAAAACAAAATAAAACGTTCCAACATTAATAAAGTAAAAAAACTACTTTATTAATGTTGGAACGTTCCATATCTCTTTAGCATACTCAGCAATTGTCCTATCGCTTGAGAATATCCCTGATCTGGCTACATTAATTATCGATTTCTTTGTCCAGGTCGTTTTATCTTTATATTCAGATGAAATAATATCCTGCATAGTACAATAGGTATCAAAATCTGCACAAATTAAAAATGGATCATGCTCCATCAGACTGTTAATAATAGGATCAAAAAGACCAGGTTCTAAAGGAGAAAAAAAGTTACTCTTTAGTACATGGAAGATCTCTTTTAACATTGGTGAATTGTTAATATAATCCTGGGGTCTATATCCTCTTACCTTTACAGACTGAACCTCTTCAGCGGTGAGACCAAAAATAAATATATTTTCGTCCCCTACAGCTTCTTTTATCTCAATATTTGCCCCATCAAGCGTCCCGATAGTCAGTGCTCCATTGGCCATAAACTTCATGCACCCGGTTCCAGAGGCCTCTGTACCTGCGGTTGATATCTGCTCTGAGAGGTCACTTGTCGGAAATATCCTCTCCGCTAATGACACCCTATAATTCTCCAGGAAAATGACCTTTATCTTATTTTTAATACCCTTATCTTTATCAATCACATTAGCAATGCTATTGATAAACTTGATAATAAGCTTTGCCATGCGATAACCTGGTGCAGCCTTTCCTCCTAAAATAAATGTCCTTGGTGGGAATATTGTTGTTGGATCGGTTTTTATCTTTAAATATTGAGAAACTATGTAAAAAGCAAACAATAATTGCCGCTTATACTCATGGATACGTTTTATCTGGACATCAAACATTGAGTCTGGATCAACAATAATACCAGATGTTCTCCTAATATAGTCTACAAGACTCTTTTTATTCTCCATCTTTACCTGCTGCCATTTTTTTCTGAAGACGCCATCATCTTTATAAGGCAACAGTTTTTCAAGCTTATTAAGATCGGTTACCCAATTATCCCCAATTGCCTCTATTATTAGATCCGACAACCTTGTATTTGCCTTTAATAACCACCTTCTCTGAGTAATTCCATTCGTCTTATTATTAAACTTCTCTGGATAAAATTCAAAAAAATCTTTAAAAAGATGGGTTTTAAGGAGCTCAGAGTGTAATTTTGATACCCCATTAACTGAATGGCTACCTATGATAGCCAGATAAGCCATCCTAATCTTTTTAGGATTCCCCTCTTCAATCAGAGACATCCTATTAACACGTTCATCATCTAACGGAAACTCATTAGCTACTTCTCTTAAAAAACGATGGTTGATTTCGTAGATAATCTCTAAATGCCTTGGAAGTAACTTCTCAAAAAGAGGAACCGACCATGTCTCAAGAGCCTCGGGCATAAGTGTATGATTTGTGTAAGCAAACGTCCTTACCGTAACATCCCAGGCATCATCCCAATCTAGTCCATTTTCATCAATCAAGATTCGCATAAGTTCAACAATAGCAAGGGTAGGATGGGTATCATTTAACTGGATAGTCGCTTTATCAGAAAGTGTCCTTAAATCTGAATTTTCTCCTTTAAATCTACGGATAATATCAGAAATCGAGGCTGCTGTAAAAAAATATTCCTGTTTAAGACGTAATTCCTTACCTTGTGTATTAATATCATTAGGATAGAGCACCTTTGAAATATTTTCTGAAAACACCTTATTATAAACTGCCCGTTCATAATCACCATGATTAAAATAATCAAACTCAAATTCTTCTGTTCCTTGAGCTGACCATAAACGAAGTGTATTAACAACATCATTTTTGTATCCTGGGATAGGAACATCATAGGGTATAGCCAAGACATCATCAGTATCCATCCACTTTACATGAAACTTACCATCTTTATCACTAAATTTATGGAGATATCCGTAAAATTTTACTGTTACTGTGTATTCTGGTCTGGCAAACTCCCATGGATTCCCTAATTTTAACCATTCATCCGGCCTTTCTACCTGATACCCATTAATAATCTTTTGGTTAAATATCCCATACTCATATCTTATCCCATATCCATGAGCAGGGATACCAAGGGTAGCCATTGAATCCAAAAAGCAGGCAGCTAATCTTCCTAACCCTCCATTTCCTAACCCAGCATCTGATTCTTGTTCCCTTATTTCTTCGATATCAAATCCCATATCAGCCAGGCCATCCCTCGTCTCTTCATTTAGGCCAAGATTTAAGATATTATTTCCTAAAAGTCGCCCAATTAAAAATTCCATAGAAAGATAATAAACCCTCTTTAGATTCTTATTATGATACCTTTGCTGGGTTAGTATCCAACGTTCTACAAGTCTATCTCTAATAGCAATGGACATAGCCATAAAATTATCATGGTTAGTTGCAGTATATTGATCTTTCGCAAGTACATATTCTCGATTATCTTTAAAAGATTTTTCAATCCCTTCTTTTGTCATTTCTTTCTTAATAGTTACCCAGTTGTTTTCTTCTTTCTTTTTTGATACTTGCATTTTGTCTCCTACGGACAACAGAAAGAAAGTAGTTTTTTTTACTTTCTCTCTGTTGTCCGTTTATTTTTTCAGGTTTTCCCCAAGATTAGGGATAGAACTCTCACCCCCTCCAGAGAGAGAAATAAAAATCCACCCGAAAAGCGATAATTTATATTATGGCTCAAACAACCTACAGATATAAAATAAAAAAAACTTTATATCTGTAGGTTGTACCTTTCGAGGGCATTAGACAGTATAGTCAAAACAAGATCATCGTAACTTATCCCCAGTTTCTTAGACATAATTACAAAATCCCCTGAAACCGGCGACAATCCAGGTAAAGGATTTATCTCCAAGAGAAAAACCTTATTAACATTATTAGAAGTAGAAATCCTAAAATCTATCCTGGCTAAATCTCGACATCCAAATTCTTTAAAGGCTAATATTGCATACTGGCTAATTACCTGTTCTATTTCAGGAGTAAGTTTAGGAGGAGAAATATACTCAACCAGATTAACCCAATCTCTTTTAACTTCTAAAGAATAAAAAAAATCATCCGTTTGTTCTTTTTTGTTTACCATCTCCATCATCCCTAATACCTTGGGAGAGGAATTTCCAATAATGCCTACCGTTATTTCCCGACCTTTTATATATTTTTCTACTAATATTGGTTGATTTGGATATTTTTTAAATAATCTTGTTAATCCTTCTTTAAGCTCTTCTTGATTATATACTTTAGACGAATTATAAATTCCTTTACTTGATCCCTCCCACGATGGTTTTACTATAAGAGGATAAGGTAATAATTCCTGGCTAAATAATTCTGTTAAATCGTCATTTTTATTTATTACCTTATATGAAGGTATCGGGATTCCAGCAAGTGAGGCAATCTTTTTAGTTAATATCTTATCCAGGGCCAAGCCTAAAGTTAAAGGATCTGAGCCAGAATAAGGGATCTTTTTCATCTCTAAGATAGAAGGTACATGACTCTCTCTATTTCTCCCTTCATACCCCTCGGCGATATTAAAAACAAAATCAACTTTTTCTTTTTTTAATTTATCAACTATCTCTATATCACCACCAAGCTTCACAGTATCGAACCCGTTTTTATTAAGGACGTTGTATATAGCCTCGATTGTTGCTATCGAATCAAACTCTTCAAAAGATTCAGGGTCAAGAGATGCTGTAGAAGTGATTTCTTCTTTTATATTATAGGTTATGCCAATGTTCATTTTGATATAATTTAATTATCAGTTTCTATTGCCGTTTCAATTTTTTTTCGCGTTTTTGCTTCAAATTCTTTTCCATTTTTATACTCATTCATAAGACATAAACTAGCAATCAATAATAAAATAATCCCAACAATTTTAAACTTTTTAGTCCCTATAAGAATAGGGATAAGTGCAATTATAGCAATAAATATAAAAATTGAGACTAAACATCCTGGCATTGCTGTTACAAAACTAGTGAATAAAAATACTATTATATCTACAACTATAGCTATTTTTGATATCGATTGTTTTATATTCTTCTCCATTATAGCTTAACACACTCTCTCTCACTCTCTTATGACTTTTTCAATATCCATTGTTTTAAAATAAAATACAAAAAAAACACTTGCACGGGTAGAAAATAAAAAAGCTATTTTCTACCCGTGCAAGTTAAGGATTAAGATATACAAAATTTTCGCCTTTGTATCCTCTAAAAACAGTACATCCTTTCTTTTTCTTTACGATATAATTAGGTTGTAAAGAAACTTTTCCCTGACCATGGGGGCCATCTACTACAAATGTTGGGATACACAAACCAGAGGTAAAGCCTCTCATCCCTTTTATTATCTCTACACCTTTTTCTATAGATGTCCTAAAATGTCCTGTACCAACTACAGGATCACATTGAAATAGATAGTAAGGTCTCACACTAATCCTCACCAGAGCCTGGCATAACTTAGTCATTACCCCAACTGAATCATTCACACCCTTCAAAAGGACAGTCTGATTACTGACAGGTATACCTGCACATAAAATTTGATCACACGCCTTTGCAGATTCCTTAGTAATTTCTGATGGATGATTAAAATGTGTATTAACAAAAATTGGTCGATATTTTTTTAAGACTGTTACTAACCTTTTGTCTATTCTTTGGGGCAACACTACAGGACATCGTGTTCCAATCCTTATAATTTCAACATGGGGAATCTTTCTTAATCTCTTCAGGATTTCCTCTAATCTTTCTGTAGAAAGGACAAAAGGATCTCCCCCAGAGAGAATTACATCCCTGACTTCTTTATGCTGAGAGATGTAATTAAAAATTTCTTCAAGTTCTCCTGGTCTTCTGACCCATGTTCCTTTGTGCCACACTCTCTTTCTTGTACAATGGCGACAATAAACAGGACATATATTGGTTAATGTTACTAAGACCCTATCAGGATATCGATGAACAAGTCCTGGTACCTTAGTGTGTTCTTCTTCTCCAAGAGGGTCATCTTCAACGCCAATATAATCCCTGCCCTCTTCTAGTGAGGGTATACATTGAGCTTTAATAGGATCATTGGGATTATTTTTGTCAATAAGGGATAAATAATATGGTGTAATTGAAAAGGGGTATTCTCTACCTACTCTTTCTAACTCATTTAAATTTATCTTATTAATTAATAATAAGCTATCTAAAATTTTAACATCTGATATTGTGTTTCTTAACTGCCACCTCCAATCATTCCAAAATGAATTACTATTTAAAGTATCTTTTGTCTTAACTTCTTTAAAATTTATCTGGAACTTCGCCTCTATTCCATGCCAGTCCTGGATATTACTTGGAGGTTCTTCAATCTCTTCTAATTGTACTTCCTGAGTCTCCTGAATTCCCTGATTTATATTATTCCAATGTAATATACTACTCGGAGGTTCTTCTACTTCTGTTCTTGATACAGATTCCTGCATCTCTGTTGTCGATTCCATTATTATCTCCTTTATTATTTTAAAAGTATCTTGTTAAACAAAGTCCCTCATTAATATTAATGAGGGACTTTCATGCCAATATATCAATAATCTTAGCCAAAATTATTCTACATTCATATTTTTCTCTTCTACATCTCCGTCTGGCATCTCATCTATTTCTTCTACTTCAGTTTCACTATCATACCCATTATCTATTTCTTTCACATCTTCTTCCAGAACAGGATACTCTTGCCCTTCAAGGATATCTTCTGATCCAACATTGTTATCTTCAACCTCAATTGTATTGTCATCCTGAGCCGCCACTGCCATACCTGGTTTGGCTAATTCAGAAACCCCTTTTCCCTCTTCTTTACAAGCTCCTATAAAAGAAATCAAACAAAAAATTGCAAAAACTGATAATATCTTCTTCATTG
>JAZDLJ010000266.1:0-11074 GCA_043802115.1 bacterium
GATATCTCTCCTGAAGAGTATAAAAAGGTTATCTTTGATCATTTTTATTTACTCATCCCGGATATCCCTGAAAAGAAGGCTGTAAGAATGATGCGTCGTTATCTCCCTTGGTATACTAAAGGCTTTAGAAATAGTTCTTTATTTAGACAGGAGATTTGTAAGATAGAAGATAGGGATGAATTAGTTAGGCGTATCCTCTCTTTTTTTCCTACCGGGCAAAAAATTCCCATATTGTCTGGTTAAAAGTTTCCTTTGTTGTTTAAAAAGATTTTGAAGAAATTAAGAGATGTCGGTATTTCAATAAGATAATCTAAACCAGAAGAATGGCACTTTTTTTGCATTGATTTTAAAGTAGAGAATTAAGTTTGGCCTTCGGTATTTTTTAATATATAGCTCACGGATTACACGGATTTACACAGATTTTTATTTTTTTATCCGTGTAATCTGTAAGCAAATAAAAAAAATTAAGTCGAACTTTGAAATTCTTAAACATACACACTACTCCAGGTTAGGTTTTTCCAAATGATTGTGTTAGTTCAAACCAGTATGTTAAGACACAAAAACATTGAGACACAAAGCTTTTTTAAGGTTTTTTTGTTTTTTTCTTTGTGCCTTTGCTCCTTTGTGCCTTAACAGTTAGTTACAAAACCAACCTACACCATTTCAAAAAAATCTAAACTGGAGTGCTATATATATTATTAATCTTTAAACTTAAAAAAAATGATTAACGGTTTGTGGACAGCTGCTTCGGGGTTTCTGAAAGAGGAAAAAAATCTAGATGTTATAGCTAATAATCTGGCTAATGTGAATACTGTTGGTTATAAGGCAGATAGGGCTGTATTTAGGGTTGTTGATAATTCCAGCGATAAATTGAGGGGGGGAGGTATTAATAATTTAAATAGAAATAAGGCGATTAATTCATGTGCCTTATTAGATTTGGTCTATACTGATTTATCTGCTGGCCCAATAGAAAAGACAGGAAATAAACTGGATGTAGTTATTAATGGAGAGGGTTTTTTTGCAGTTAAAGGGAGTGATGAAATTATTAAATATACAAGGGATGGCCGTTTTCAGATAAATTCAGAGAATAAACTGGTAACCATTTCAGGGGAGGAAGTTCAGGGAGGGGGAGGTCCAATTAATCTTGAAGGTGGTGAGGTTAATATTGATAAGGAGGGGAATATCTATATTAATGGCAATATGAGCGCTCAATTAACTGTAGTTTCTTTTGAGAAAAATGAGCTGTTACAAAAGATAGGTGATAATCTTTATCTCCTTCCGAATGGGGCAGGAATAGAACCAATTCCTTTCAAGGGAGAGGTTGCACAGGGGTATGTAGAGGGATCAAATGTGAAGGTAATAAAAGAGATGGTAGGGATGATTACCTCTTTAAGGGCATTTGAAACATACCAGAAGGTGATTCAATCTCAGATGGTAGATACCACCCAGAGGCTTATCAACGAAACCGGGAAGATCTAAAAAGGGGGAGGGGAGTAAACAATGTTGGGGGCATTACATACAGCAGCAACAGGAATGGATGCACAGCAATTAAATATGGATGTTATTGCTAATAATTTAGCTAATGTTAATACTGTTGGGTTTAAGAGAATCAGGGCTGATTTTCAAGACCTTTTTTATCAGACCATCCGTCAGGCAGGGACAGTAGCAGCGGCTGGTCTTGAAATTCCAACAGGGATTCAGATAGGATATGGAACAAAGGCTGCGGCTACCCAAACAATCTCTATCCAGGGGGACCTGCAAAGAACGGAGAATGATCTGGATTTTGCAATTAAAGGCGATGGTTATTTTCAGGTTCAGCTACCAACAGGTGCGATTGCTTATACAAGGGCCGGCGCTCTTAAAAAGGATGGAGGCGGTCAGATGGTGACCTCTGATGGATATTTACTTCAGCCTGCAATTACTATCCCTGAGGGTGTTAATAAGATTACTGTTGGTGTTGATGGAACGATCTCTTATGATCAAGATGGTGCATCTCAGGAGTTAGGAAATCTTGAACTGGCAATGTTTATAAATCCTTCTGGATTAAGCAATATAGGCGAAAATCTTTATAGCCTTACCGCTGCTTCTGGCAATCCGACTGCCGGGACTCCTGGAGAAAATGGTTTGGGGACGATTCTTCAGGGTTATTTAGAGTCTTCTAATGTTAAAATGGTTGAAGAGATGGTAAATATGATTACTGGCCAAAGGGCCTATGAAATTAATAGTAAAATGATCCAAACTGGTGATTCTATGCTCCAGATAGCGAGTAACTTGAAGAGATAATGAGTTAACTGTGAAAGGGTGAATAGGTGAAAGGGTGAAACGGGGAAAAAAAATAAGTTCTGATAATCCTTTATTCTTCACTAAATTACTCTCTCACTATTTACGATCAAGATATTCAGGATATTTATATACTGTTGCTGCAATTTTTTCCTTAGTATTAGTGTCTAGTCATTCCTATGCCCAACAGGTTGATATCCAAGTAGCAGATAAGGTGTCAGTAAACGAAGAGGAGATATATTTAAAAGATATAGCTGATATTAAAGGTAAAGATACTGAGCTAATAAAAAGACTATCTAATATTTTGGTATTTTCTGCCCCTTTACCAGGTAGGGTCTATACCTTAGATGATAGTAGAATTATTATTAAATTAAGACAAGAGCAGATTGATAATGAAAAGATTAAACTTACCCTCCCTCCCAAAATTTTTATCGCAAGGGCGGCGGTTACTTTTTCTCCAGAAAAGATTGAGACTATAGTGCGAAATTATCTTAACCAAAATCTTAAGCTTCGAAAGGAAAAGGTAGAAATAGGGATAGTTGGTAAGATATGTCCTGTTGTCCTTCCTGAAGGAGAAATGGGATATGAAATTAATGTGTTAGGGAAAAAAGACCTAGTTGGTTATAGTAATTTAGCTATAACCTTTTATGTAGATGGAGAGAAGGTAAAGGATATCCATATTCGAACGGATGTCCGATTATTTTTAGATGTTGTTGCCTTAAAGAAAGATGTATTGAAGGGAGAAGGGATTGATGAAGATAAGGTAATTCTTATCAAAAAAGATATTTCCAGATCTGCAAAGGCTAAAAATTTTGTCTTAGATTTAGAATCCATAAAAGGGAAAAGGGCTAAGAATTTTTTAAGAACGGGAACTTTGTTAAGGGCGAACATGTTAGAGGACATTAATATGGTAAAAGCTGGAGATATTGTTGATATTGTGATTGAAAATAAGGGGGTTAAGATAACAGCGAAGGGACAGATTGTAGAGGATGCCCTAGTGAGTGAGTTGGCATGGGTAAAGAATTTAGATTCCCTGAAAGATATAAGGGCAAGGGTAATAAATAAAAATGTGGTCAAAATTGAATTGTAGAGATTTTAGTCTTAGAATGCAGGTTTTAAACCTTAAAAATAAGATATGTTTAATCTTGGTGGTCTGTTGCCTTGGTTGTATTTATAGAAAGACACCTGATAAATACGCTTATGAACCATTATATACTAAGACGATTAGACCTTTTCCTGAAGAGGATGTTATTCAAGACTCCTCTTTATGGAATGAGAGTAATAGATCGAATAGCCTGTTTTTGGATAATTGTGCTTATAGGCTAAATGATATAGTGACGGTGATCATTGTGGAGATCGCTAGTGCTTCCAAAAAGGCAACAACTAAGACTGGGAGGACGTCATCTTTAGCTGGTGGTGTTAAGGGCTTCTTCGGGGCGAAAACTGCAGATAGGGTATTTGGAGATAATGCTGGCTCGCTTTTAGGAAGTGATTTGAAAAGTGATTTTGAAGGTCAAGGGACTACTGACAGAGAAGAATCTCTGGAAGCAAAAATAACAGCGAGGGTAATCGATATCCTTCCAAATGGTAATTTAGTTATCGAGGGGAAAAGAGAGATTATTGTGAATGGAGAGAAACAGATTATTAATATTAGGGGGATTATAAGACCTAATGATATCTCATCTGACAATACAATAGAATCAACTTATATTGCTGATGCCCAGATTGAATATGGTGGTCGAGGAATAATTAGTGATAAACAACACCCTGGTTGGTTTACGAGAATTCTTGATTGGGTGACACCGTTTTAATTAATAGACATCTTTCCAAAATAATCTTGCGGGTGAGAAGACAAAAATTTTTGTCTTCTCTTGCCTCTAGATCCTTAGAGAATACAATATTTATTTTGGAAAGATGTCTAATGATGAATGCAGAATGATGAAATATGAATAAAAAACTAAAAGTAATTGTAATTATTAGCTTATTTTTAACTTTAATTGTCCCTAAAGCTGCCTTTAGTGTAAGGATAAAAGAGATCGCAAGTATAGAGGGAGTAAGGGATAATCAGCTTATTGGTTATGGATTAGTGGTTGGTTTAAATGGGACAGGGGATAAGTCAGGAATAGAGTTTACTGTCCAATCAATGGTGAATATGCTTAAAAATATGGGAATCTCAGTAAATGCAAATGATGTTAAGGTCAAGAATGTTGCTGCTGTGGTGGCTACGTCTACCCTACCACCATTTGCAAGAGTAGGGAGTAAGATTGATGTTACTATATCCTCTCTTGGTGATGCTAAGAGTCTTGAGGGAGGAACCCTCTTGTTAACCCCATTGAAGGCTGTCAATGGGCAGATATTTGCAATAGCCCAAGGACCTCTTTCAGTTGGTGGATCTAATAAGGGGAGAGGGCAACAAAATCACATTACGGTGGGTATTATACCAAATGGGGCGATAGTAGAAAAAGGGGTAAATGCTAATTTTAGAGAGAACCAGGAGCTTAATATCCTCCTAAACAGCCCTGATTTTACAACTGCAAATAGGGTTGAAGATATTATTAACAAAAGCTTAGGTCTTGAGCTGGCCGATGCCTTTGATGCAGGGACAATAAAGGTAAATATACCTTCAGAGTTTAAGAATGATTATGTCCGTTTTATTGCTCAATTAGAGACACTGGAAGTAAGACCTGATTCAATTTCTAAGGTAGTTATTAATGAGAGGACAGGTACAGTTATAATGGGCCAGGATGTGAATATCTCAAGGATAGCTATTTCCCATGGGAACTTAAGTATTGAGATAAGCGAAGCGGTGCAGGTCAGTCAAAAAAAGGATCAAGGATTTGATGGAAGTCCTGATCAGGATGAAGGGGGTAAAAAAGATAAAATGATAGGGGGTAAAAACCAAAAGATAAATTTGATGTTAGTATCACCAGGGGTAAAGATAGAGTCTTTGCTGGAGAGTTTGAATGCTATAGGTGTTAGGCCTCAGGATATGATAGCTATATTACAGGCTATCAAAGCCGCAGGTGCGCTTCAGGCAGAATTACAAGTGATGTGAGGTGAAGGATGAGGATGGATTTGCAAGTTAGGGATATTGATTCAAGGATTAAGAACATAGAAAAAAAAGTAGAAAGATTGAATAAAAAAAATGGTCTGGAGGGTGAGGGATTAAAAGAGGCTTGCCAGGAATTTGAGGCAATGTTTATTAATAATGTATTTAAAACTATGAGAGATACTGTGTCTCGTTCTGATTTAATTAAGAAAGGATTAGGGGAAGATATATTTATAGGATTACATGATCAAGAGTTAAGTAAAAGTGCCTCTCGTACAAATCAATTTGGATTAGCTGATATGCTTTACAATCAATTAATTCAGAAACAATTTAACGGTGCAACCAAGTAGTTTCTAGACTGGTTTTATTATGCCTCTAAAGTTTTGAATAAATTAGCCGATAATATAGATAAAAAGTGCATTTAGGTTATTTATATTTAGGCTAAAGGCTGTTAGCTTTTGCATTTTCCTTTTAATGGTTTCTCCTACAGCCTGAATGTATTTAGACTATGTATCTAAAAAGAGAGGTGTAAAAGATGATAATACAAAATGAAGGGTTGCGTGGTTTAGAGGCTTATAATCTTAATAATAACATAAACAAAAAATTAGAAAGCCAAGAAAACCGAAATATCGAATTTGTTCCTCAAAAAAATAATGATAAGGTAGAGTTATCTGATGATTCATCTGATTTTAGTAAGATTAGGGAAGTAATTAATGAAGTTCCTGATGATATCTCTGAGGAAAGACAAGCAAGGGTACAAGAGCTTAAGTCATCGATTGATAAAGGCCTATATAATGTTAATGGTATAGCCGTGGCTACAAAGATGATTAAACAAATTATCTTAGATTAAGTTTTTTAGTCTTTAACTATACTGCTCTAATTGTGGTTTTTCTTTGGTTAGTTACAAAATTAACCTACATTATTTTAGAAAACCTAAGTTGGTAGTGTATACTCTAATTTTGATCGCTTAGTAACAAAGGGGTAAATAACCATGGAAACATTGTTGTTAGATTTAGAGAAGATATTGTTTGAAGAGATCAGTCAACATGAAAGACTAATATCTTTAATGGAAAAAGAAAGAAGATATATGATCAAGGGCGATATAGAATTGTTATCTGAAAGCAATAAACAAAAGGAAACAATCATCTTAGAGATAAAAATGCTTGAAGAGGGGAGAATAAAGATTATAGAAAAATTAGCTGAGTATATTCATCTTTCTCCATCAGACCTAACCTTTAATAAATTAATATTACAGATGCCATCTCCATTTAAAGAAAAATTTAAAGGTTATTACTATAGATTTCAAAATCTAGTTAAAGAGTTAGGTAGTTTAAATAAGAGTAATCTGATTATTATAGAGAGATCGTTAGATTTTATAAATAAGTCATTAAATATATTCACTAAGGGATCTTTTCTTCCTTCGTATTCACAAAGTGGAAAACTATATCAAAAGGATAATTCTCAATCAAAGATTATTTGTCAAAGCATATAAAGGGAGAAGAACATGTCTTCGATTATGGGTGCGATTTATGTAGGTCTAAGTGGACTATCTGCTAGCCAGGTTGGGCTGGAAATCACCGAGCATAATATTGTTAACGCTAATAGAGATGAATATTCAAGACAGAGGGTGAATCTTGAGGTTAGACCAAGTTACAGAGGTGTTGAGATAGACTCTATTATACGAGATCATGATGAACAGATAGAGAAGAGTATTCGAGAAAATGCAGAGTATCGTGGACAATGGGAGGCAAAAAAAGATTACTTAGGAAGGATAGAGACAATCTTCAATGAGGTTAATGATCAAGGATTAAGTGATCTAATGAATGCTTTTTGGAATAGTTGGCAGGATTTGGGCGCTTATCCAGAAAATCAGACCCAACGAAATGTGGTGCGTGAAAAAGGGAGTTCTTTATGTAGTCAATTTAACCAGATGTCTGCTGAGCTTAAGGAAATTATCAGCGATGCCAACGAAAAGGTAGGAGATATAGTTATAGAGATTAATAAATTAGTAGACCAGATTGTGGATGTAAATAAAAAGATAGCAATAATAAGGGCAGGGGGAGATGTACCTAACGACCTTCGGGATACTCGAGATAAATATATTATGGAGTTAGCTAAATTTGTTGATATCACAGCCTTTGAGACTGATAACGGGATGGTGAGCATCCTGCTTAATGGAGGATTATCTTTAGTAGATGGACAAGTTGGGACAAATTTGAGCTTAGATTCGCGTCTTGGCGATTTATATAATAGGTACGATATTTATCTGGGAGGAAGAAATGTTACTAATGAAATTAGTAATGGTGAATTAGGTGGACTCATTGAGATAAGAGATATAACTGTTCCAGGTTATATGACTCAATTAGATGAGCTTGCAGCTAGTATTATTACTCAGGTAAATGATGTACATAGCACTGGTTTTGGCCTGAATGGGGCAACAGACATAAATTTTTTTGAACCGTTTATTCAAAGCCTACCAGGAGATAATAGTGGGGCAGCTACAAGTATACATATTTCTTCAGCGATAAATAATGATTTGAATAATATTGTTGCCGCCCAGGATAATGTCTCTGGTGATGGAAGAATGGCTATCAGAACATCAAATCTCAGTCAAATCTTAACTATGTCGAGTGGATTTGCTACCTTTGGTGATTATTATAACACAATGATAGCTAGTATAGGATCTGAGATGCGAACTGCTCAAGTGACTGTTGAACACGGAGAGTCGATGTTTGCGCAGATAAATAAAAGTAAGGCTGAGGTCTCAGGGGTTTCAATAGATGAGGAAGTAGTTAAGATGGTAGTTTATCAAAAAAGTTATCAAGCTTCAGCCAGGTGTATAAGTATCCTGGATGAGCTATTGTCATTGGTAGCCAATGGGATGGGTTTGGGAGGATGATAGGTAATGCGAGTTACTGAAAAAATTATGGTAAACGGATTTTTAGATTACCTTAACGATAATTATGCTAGATTAGATAAGTATAATCAGCAAATAGCTACAGGGAAAAAAATCTCAGCGCCTTCGGATTCACCCTGTGGAATAACGACAATGCTAAGGATAAAGGCTAATCTTAGCAGAACAGAACAATTTACCAGAAATATATCAACTGTAAAATCATTTGTAGAGACAACAGAATCAACCTTAGCTGATGTAGGCGAATTGATTCAGCATTCAAAGGAATTAGCCGTAGCGGCAGCAAATGATACGGAATCTGCTGAATCAAGAGATATAATGGCTCGAGAGATAGACAGTATCTTAACCCAATTATTAAATATAGGTAATCAGCAACATCTTGGTAGATATCTATTTTCAGGTACTGAAACCTTGACAACAACATATACTTTGGAGAATAATAGATATATTTATAATGGAGATGGTGGAGAGATAAAACAACTTATTGATACTAATATATCTATAGCCATGAATCTCCAAGGATATGCAGTTTTTCAGGGTAATTCAGTAGTTGGACGAGGTGTAGTAGCTGGGAGTTCAGGGATAACAATACCTGCAAGTGGAGGAGACGTAGTCTTTGCGATTAGTGATGGAATTAATACCTCTACTGATATTACCTTAACTGCAGGGGGTACTTATTCTCAGACCCAGATACTTAATTTTATTAACACTGCATCAAATAATGTAAGTATCGCTACTTCATTTAATAGTAATGGCCATCTAAATATAACCTCACTTGTAGCCCAGAGTTCCGCTGTCTTAGTGCTTACTGATAATAGCACAGGGAGTAATACCCTGGCTAATACTTTAGGACTTGATGCAGGCAGGGTATCAGGGACAGATATCTTCGGTGTCCTCCAGGAGCTTAGTGCTGCATTAAAGGATAATGATGGGAATCTAATTCGATCTCAATTAGAAAGAGTGGATGATTGTCTGGACCAGGTACTAATGTTTAGGGGTAGGTTAGGGAGCAGGATGGAGCTCATAGACTTGACAGAAAATAGACTGGAAAGACTTAAAATCGACAGTACAAAATTACTTTCAGATACTCGGGACGTTGATATTACAGAAGCTATTATGAATTATAATATAGAGCAAAATGTCTTTGAAGCTTCGTTAAATATTGGGTCTAAATTACTCCAATTGAGTATATTGGACTTTTTAAGATAGAGGTGCTAAATTGCAAGTCTTATCTTCCAGATTTGGTACAGTCGAGGTAGATCCTCAAGACATAATTGAGATGCCGGTTGGCTTATTTGGATTCCCTGATGTAAGACGATTTATAATTATCGATCAAGGTGAAGATAATCCTTTTAAATGGTTGCAGGCTGTGGATGATCCTGCTTTAGCCTTTGTTATTATAGATCCTTTGATCTTTAAACCTGATTATAGGGTTGTAATTAGTAAAAAAGAGGTAGGTGATTTGGGACTGGTTAATGAGAACGAAGCTAAAGTTTATGTAATTGTCGTCATTACTGATAATCCTTATGATATGACAGCTAATCTCTTAGGTCCATTAATCATTAATCCCAAGACGAGGAAGGCTAAACAGATTGTTTTATCTGAGAGTGAATATACAACAAAACATTATATAATATCAAAAAAATAATATGTTAGTCCTTACTCGAAAGACAAACGAAAGCATTATAATTAGTGATGATATAGAGATTATGGTTGTAGAAGTCCAGGGCGATCATGTAAAATTAGGAATTAATGCACCCCGGGATGTTTCTGTTAATAGAAAAGAGGTCTATGAATTAATTAAACGTGAGAACATCGAGGCATCTAAACCAAAGGTTATAGACCTCAGTGAGTTAGGAAAGGAATTGTTAAGTAAAACTAAAAAGGAAAAATAATAATATATACTACTCCAACTTAGGTTTTTCCAAGTGATTGTGTTAGTTAAAACCAGTATATTAAGGCACAAAGGCACTACAGTACAAAGTTTTTAAGTTTTTTTTATTTTTTCCCTTTGTGCCTTTGTGCCTTAACAGTTAGTTACAAAATTAACCTACATTATTTTAGAAAAACCTAACCTGGAGTACTATACTACTCCAACCAACTTAACCATTTATTGATTTTTTTTGATGTATTCATTTGATACTGTCTCTGACGTACTAAGAAGTAAAATTGATCCTGATCTTGATCTAACAATTGTTGATGTTAGGACTATTTTTGTTTTTGGAATCTGGGAAAAGATTGTTGGTCAGAAGATATCAAGGCATACACAACCGATAGAGATTTCTGAAAATATCTTAATCGTAACTGTAGATGATACTCTTTGGATTAGACAATTAGAGGTCATAAGGCTATATATTGTAGATAAGTTAAATAAAAGTATTGGGTATAATTTTATTAAAGAGATAAAATTTAGTATTGGAAAGATATCCAAAGGGAGGGTAAAACTACATACTGAGGATAAAAAACCTTTATTAAATCAGTTAGAGATGGATAGTTGCCTTTATGATAATATTGATGAGATGCTTATCCCTTTAAAGGATTTAGAAATTAGCGCCTTGTTCAGGGATTTAATTATTAAGGATAGGATGCTAAAAAAGAAACGGTAACTTGCAATGCCTATAAAATAGCTTTTTTATTTTATAGGCATTGCAAGTATTATCCTTATGAAGCCTATTTTACGAGCGAAGCAAATTTTGCGACCTGTACGATTAGAATAGTGCCTTTTTGCTCCGAAGGAGCATTTCATACTAGCCTAGGGTGAGCGAAGCGTAACCCTAGGTAATGATTTATATACCGATAGCACTCTGAAAGAGTGCCTCATAAATTATAAT
>JAZDLJ010000292.1:0-4525 GCA_043802115.1 bacterium
TCTACCCTTGATAGTAAAAAATTTACTAGTAGATATTCATATAATTATAAAGGACTTCGCTCTCAAAAAATAATAATATCTAGCCTTGACAATGAAAAAAAGTTGTATACTTACGACCATGATAACTTGTTGATAGAAAAAGGAGGTCAAGTAAGTGGTCAATTCATAAGATACACTTATGGGAGAGGTGGCGTGATTGCTAGAGAACAAGATTCACAATTACAATTTTACTATCTTGATCCAATAGATTCTGTTACAGAGATAGTAAATAATGATAGGATGATAGCAGCCTCTTATGTCTATTCTCCATGGGGTGAAATAAGAAATAATTGTATTGATGAAATTAACAACACCTTGCACTTCAATAGTCAACAATGGGATAAAGAAACAGCCTTTTATTATTTTAAGGCCCGTTATTATTCCTCATCATTAGGGCGTTTTAATTCCCCTGACCCTATAGAGGCGTTAGTTGGGGAAGCCAAGAGGTTAAATGCTTATCTCTATGTAGGCGCTAATCCTCTAAAATATACAGATCCATCAGGAAAGTATTGGGTAATTAACCAAAACCAACACGAAGGTCAAGGATATAGAGAATGTTGGGAGGCTGTGCTAGGGCCGTTATTATATGATCCTGCTTCCAGGTCTATCGGGACATTCAAAGAGGAAGAGGTTAAAAAACATCCTGATTATTACAAAAGGGCATTGTTTACTAGCTATCTTAAGAAAAATAGAGGGAAAGATGCCTCCTGTTATCTATATAAATTTTTAACTAGCGCATTACCAGATGGGAGGGTATATAATAACTTCTATGATAGGCTCACTAAATATGGTATGCTTAAAACTGTTTTCGATGTAGCAGTGGATCCAGATTATGTACTGAATCTTGGTCTAACCATAGCTTCTCCCTGGGGAGTACCCACAATACCTGATGTAACAGAAAGAGAAGGAGAGATATGGATTACATATAAACAACCACCTTTTTCCAGATGTGATCTCTTTAGGATGAAAGATACCTTGTGCCCTGGTATAGTGATGTGGTCAGCTACAGTTTATGATCAGATGAAAAATCAAGGAGTAGCACTTAAAAAAGCACGGGTTGCTCTCCCGCCTAACATTGCGCTATTTAATACTGAATTAATCAGGGAGTTTGATGGGACGATATATTCTGATGAAAGCCTTCTTTTTTTCTATACAATACATCGAACTATCCAGGATAATCTTATCCCACATTTAAACTCACCAGAGGCTTTTGCTAAAAGTATCGAAGGAACTCGTTGGGACCCTATATGTATATTACCAACTGTAGCTGTAGGCTCAGCCGCATCTATAGGTGTTTATGGGGTTATTAGTCTTGCAGGGATATTAAACCCGGCAATCCTCCCAGTTACTCTAAAAGCCGCACCTGTCCTTGCTGTCTGGAATGCAGGGTTATATTATTTATATAATGATTATAAATCAAACTGTGAGGAGTATCGGAAAATTTTTGAGGAGAGACAGAGTAAAGGAGTAGGCGCTTTGGTGGAAATTAAATCTCCTTATGATTTTTATACGATTAAGGGAGGTAATTAACTTTAATCAGGTAACTACTAAAGAAAGCTCTGAGACAAAATAGCGTTTAACTGAACCAGTGCCTTGAAGGCTAAAATATCATTCACTCTGGATTCAGGTCAGACGGTCAGTAAATACCCTTCATCAAGTGGAAGATTAGGTTTTTTAGCAGCAGCCACAGCTAATTGATCACAATACTCATTTTCAGGATGATTGTTATGCCCTTTTATCCAAATAAAAGCAACCTGATGATTATCACAAAGATTGAGTAACTTCTGCCATAAATCAGTATTTGCAGCCTTTTCTTCTTTATTCCTATACCAATTATTCTTCTGCCACTTTCTTGCCCAGCCTTTATTTATGCTATTTACTACATATTGAGAATCCGTAAAAATTGTAACCTTACATTTCTCTTTTAATTGTTCTAACCCATTTATTATGGCAATTAACTCCATCCGATTATTGGTTGTATTTCGAAATCCCCCAGAAAATTCCTTACGATGGTTATTATAGATTAAAATAATTCCATAACCACCTGGACCGGGATTACCCTGACATGCACCATCAGTGTATAGTTTAACCTCTTTCATTTGAAAATCTCGTTCTTGGTTGTCATTCTTGGTTCTTTGTTATCTCAAAGTTCAACAAGAAATCTCCCATCCTTCTGAACTAGCGTATCATCAAGAAATATCTCTCCCCCTGATTTTAAATCTTTGATCATATCCCAATGGATAGCAGAATTATTTTTACCTCCTGCTTCCTTATATGATTGACCAGCAGCAAGGTGGATTGTCCCACCTATCTTTTCATCAAAGAGGATATCTTTGGTAAATTTTTTAATCCCATAATTCATACCTATCCCCAACTCACCTAAAAATCTTGCCCCTGCATCAGTGTCTAAGAGTTTATTTAGATACTCACTATTTTTTTCAGCAGTTGCTTTAATTATCTTCCCATCCTTAAACTCCAGTCTAACCCCATCAACCTCTCTTCCATTATAAATAGCAGGATAATCAAACAATATATAACCATTAGCGGAATCTTCAAGAGGACTTAAAAAAATCTCTCCATCTGGCATATTATAAGCGCCTGCACATTTAATAGCCTCTCTTCCTTTAATCGAAAGAACAATATCCGTATCCTTACCCTTGATCCTTACAATTTCTGATTTATCGAGAAGGTCTTTAAATTTTGTCTGTTTTTTATCCATCTCTGTCCAATCTATATTGGTAGCCTGAAAGACAAAGTCCTCATATTCTTCAAGAGACATCTCCGCCTCCTGAGCTAAAGAATTGGTAGGAAAATTAACAATGACCCATCTTACATTTTCAACAATATGATCCTTTATAGGCTTAAGAACCTTTGACCTTGTGATTAACCTATCAGGATTAGTGTTAGACATAGCCTTTCTATTGTTAGGGGCAGAAATTACAATATTTGCCTGGATATTTTTAGCTTCAAATTCCTTTATTACAGGGAAATTCGTAAGTTGATGTTCTTCTGCAAGATTAAAAAAAATCGGTCTTAATTCTTCAAATTGGATATCAACCAAAGGATATCCCCCAGCCTTTAGAACCTTTTTATAGACTTCAGTTACTAGAGGTTTACCCAGGTCAGAAGAACTTATCAATATAGTTTCACCTCTTTTAACCTTGGTTGAATAATTAACCAGGATATCCGCCAATTTTTCAATACGATTATCTTTCATTTTAAAACCTCGTTCTTAGTTCGTTATTCTTGGTTCGTTGTTATATTAGACATCTTTCCAAAATAAATACCATATTTACCAGGAGAGAAGACAAAAATTTTGCTGGAGAGAGTTATTAGGAGACTTTTTGTAAATTTTTTTAGCGCAACTTCCCGTTAAAAATTACCATTGTTTGAGCGTAGCGAGTTAGCCTAATCCCCCTTACCTATGAACATACTTTGGTTGAAAATGTTTAGGCTGTTGTTGTCTTATTACATTTTTTTCAAGCATAAATTGCCGCCATTGATCTCCATAAGCCTTCATCTTCATTTTCTTCTTATTCTGCAAGGCTAAAAGATTTTCTTTTATAAATTCATCCTCCTTAAGTTTTTTTAAACCTTTATTAAGCACCTCAATAGCTCCTTCCTTTTCATCTATTCTATTTAAACAGTAGGCATACAACGACCAAACTATACTTTCCTTTCTCCCAGTTCTAAGGGCTATATCAAAGGCCTTTTTCATCTCACTATACTTTTTTTCTTTCATATAAATAATACCTAACATACATTGCGCTACATAATGAGCAGAAAGTCCTTTTTTTAAATAATTAACCGCCTCCTTATAATCATTTTTGCAGTAATAAATAACACCTAATTGGGCATTTATCTGAGAGGCTATTAGAGGTTGCTGACGGCGATAACGAAATCCTTCTTTAAGGATTATAATAGCTCGATCTATCCTCCCCTTTTGTAATTCTGAATTGGCGTTCATAAAAATAGTAGTTAGTTTTTTAGCCATTATTTTAGATAAAATGAAAAAGATCACCGCTGTTATAAGAATGCCTAACATTGTAATTAACCACCAGGGGAAAGAAAAAAAGATACCAGCAATTAAGATTATTATTCCTCCTGATAACGAAATAGCTATATTAATCATTATAAAATTCTCCTTTGTAAGTCTTGCTTTTTTTAAGATTACAAATTTAAAATAAATGCTATTATAAAACAAAAAGAATCAACTTTCAATCATGTTTATTGTTTTTCACAATTCTAATTTTGAAAATGTGTAAAAAGAACGGGCGGACACAGATTAAAATTAGAATTGCTGTGATTTCATAGCATTGACTTTTACTATTTATCCTGATAGTATATTTTATAATAGACATCTTTCCAAAATAAATACCGTATTCTCTAAGTATCTAGAGGCAAGAGAAGACAAAAATTTTGCTGTAGTGAGTTATTAGTAGACTTTTTATAAATTTTCTTAGTGCAGCTTCCCGTAAAATTGCCT
>JAZDLJ010000351.1:0-9412 GCA_043802115.1 bacterium
TCGTACAGGTCGAAATTTTTGCCTTCTTTTGCCTCTAGACACCTAGAAAATACGGTATTTATTTTGGAAAGATGTCTAATGTCTTACTTATCAAGGTCGAAAAATTTTAAATAATTCCTTTTCGTAGGTCAAATCCAAAAAACTAATTGTAATTATTAAGATAAAACATAAGTTATTGAAATTTTGGATGCGTTTACTGTTGACTAGCGGACAATAAATTTTACTTGTTTTAAAATAATAGATTAGCTATACTAAAAAAGTCAACTCCATGATTATATTAAGTCAGTAGTTCTCATTTTAGATCAGCAATTCTAATTTTGAATTTTTTTAAGTAAGATGTGCCGCCAACATTTTCGACCTGTACGGTTAACTTTAACCAGAGCGTTGGCTTAGGAGGTGTAAATAAATAACTCATCGCTTTCTTTCGGGCGAACTCTATTTTTGTCCCAAAAAGGCAACTCATAAACTGCTCCAAAGGAGCCTCTCATACTAGCCCAGGGTGAAACCCTGGGTAATGTTTTCCCCACTAATCCGCACTCTGAAGGAGTGCTTCATATTTTGCTCTTAGCGACTGAGGTTATTTTTTCCCTTTTATTTTATGAGGCGCTCCTTCAGAGCGCATTTGCGTCTATTTATCTCTCCCAGGGTTTCACCCTGGGCTAGTATGAAACGCCCATGCGGGGCAGAATATGAAATTTTCTTTCAGGGAATTAACAAGGCATTCGTCAGGCTGTTACAGAATGCAAATTTTTAAAATTGCACCCAAATAAAATCAAATAGTTAAAATTGAAAAAACGGTCAAAAAAGGCATTCCGTAACAGCCTGTCGTCTGAATTATTTATTTACACCTCCTTGGTTGGATTTCATAAGACTCAATCCAACAATGTTTATACTAAAATTCTAATCGTACAGGTCGAAATTTTGAAGGCACATCAACAAATAAGTCAAAATGAGAATTGCTGATTTTGGATTTTTTAAAATAGAAAAAATTAGGAGAAAGGGGTAATATTGGAGAAAATGAAATCATTGATCCTAAAGTTTGATCCCGAACCAAGTGGCCGATTCGCCCATCAAGTCTTGAAGGGGACAGGAATCAAGGGTATCCTTATCGGTCGTCTGGCAGTGTGGGCATGGGTGGATGAACCTAGTGAGCATGCCTACACTAAAGATATTGATATTGCCGTAACAAAAGAAGACCTCCCTAAAATCTACGCCTGGTTAGCCGAGCACAAGATAACAACTATTCGTCAGCTTGTCCTGGGGGGGATCAATGTCAATCAGGTTAAAGAAAGTATCAATATAGACTTTATTACTCGTTCAGGTGAGTTTGGCGATCTTAGTCAATTGTTTGAAGATGCAATAAAAGAGGCCTTGAAATCTAAACGGACAATAGAGATTGGTGGAGAGGTTTTATCTTTAGTTTCATCCGAACATCTAATAGCTATGAAGATTGGGACAGGCGAAAGGGAGGATGAAAGGGATGCTGCCCGAGTCCTGGATTATGCAAAGGTAGATGTAAAAAAGGCAAGGCATCTGGTAATGACCTTTCTTGGACCGGCTGGGATAGGCAAATTAGAGGCTATCTTGCGCGAAATCGGGCATCCATCTGCGAGGAAAAGAGGAAAGTATAATTAAGTTATCGCCCTTCGGGCAAACAGGTACAGTACTAATTAAAATAGAACCCCTATGATCAAAGACCTTATAACCCTCCCTGAGATAAGAACGGTAGTTCAGCTCTCGGATATAACCGATCCAGCCCTCCAGGAGGAATTAGCCTCGGGTTTTATCCTTACCGAGGATGTCTTTACCAATCTTACTATCCTTTTAGACCAGTTCATAACCCCAAATGGGGTTGGGATATTCCTGGAAGGTAGCTTTGGTTCAGGGAAATCCCATTTCCTGTCAATTATAAGTCTCCTACTCTCTAAGCCTGAGATATGGGAGCATTTTTTAAAGCAGCGGAAGGATCTGGCAGATTATTACCTTAAGATAAAAAATAAACGTCTCCTTCCAATCAATATCTCCCTTATCTCTCATGCCAATCGAGAATCCCTGGAAGAAATAATCTATGACTATCTTAACCAGGACTCCTCTTTTTTTAATCCTAAGGCCAGCCGCCGCGAAAATTTTGCGAGGGTTCCAACCTTCTTGCAAGAACAACGGGTAGATGGGATTGTAATCCTGATTGATGAACTCTCTGAATTTTTACGTTCAAAGGCTGAGAGCAGGACATTTAATGAGGATATAAGATTCTTACAATTTCTGGGTGAGTATTCCCTGAAGAATCCAGTGTGGGTAGTAGCCTCTCTCCAGGAGAGACTGGAAGACCTTGGGGCTATAAATGAGGATAGCTTCAATAAGATAAAAGACCGTTACAAGATCAGACTCTTTCTGACAGCAGAGCATATTGGGGAATTGATCAAAAAAAAGTTAATTGTAAAAAAACCAGAGGCATTAGATCAGCTTAATACACTCTATAACTCCTTTAAGAGGGCATTCCCTCAGCTTAAGATCTCTCAGGATAACTTTGTTGACCTCTATCCTGTTCACCCATCTACCCTCCTAATCCTCGATGAACTAAAATTCCTCTTTTCGCAAAAAAGGGGGATTATTGATTTTATTCACTACCAAATCAAGGGTGATAACTCAAGAAAGATCCGTGGGATGCTTGAGATGCCGATAGAATCGCTCTTAGGCCCCGAATATATCTTTGATCACTTCCTGGTCAGGATCAGGGAGACTACCACAACCAGGATATATTATCAGACTGTCTATGAGTATTACCTTAGGGAATTAGAGACCCTCTTTCCAGACCCAGAACTTAAGACCCTTGCCCAAAGGTTGATCAATATCCTGATCTTAAAGGCATTTTCCCCATATAAAAAAGGATTGACAATTAGAGAGCTAGGGGAAATGACCCTTTGTAAGATCACCTCCCTTGATTCAAGTGTAAATTATCGTTATCTGGCGGATATCTTAGAGCGACTCCATAAGGAGGGGAGCTATATTGGTTATCAAAAAGGGGAAGACTTTTATAATGATCTCTATTATATTGATCTAAAAGAGGACATCCAGGGGGTAATCAGACAAAAGGCTGAGTATATTCGTCAAGGTCTACTCCCTGATGATGAAAGGATTTTTGACTGCCTGGGTAATTGGATCGAAGACACTGCCCTGCCTTTAGCTACACTTAAGCGGACAGATAGGATTAAGGAATTTACCAAGTGGCAATTTACAGGTAGAGAAGGGTTTGTCTATCTTCGATCTTTAAATGAGATAAGTGTAGATGAACTAAAGGAACTCATGATCCAATATCGGCATAGTGAGGATGACTTTTTTCTTTTTATTGATAGGTTATCGAACAAGAATAGGGATATTTTTTATAAGAGAACCCTCATGGCCTTAAAAGAGCTTGGAGAGCCACTCCCTTTTATCTTTTGGCTCCCTAAATATCCTGATAATGACAAGGGCCTAAGAGACGGCCTTGTCTATTATCTCCTCTTTGAAAAATACAAGACAGATCACACTGAGACTGGTCGTCGAATATTTGAATACCTCTCTTCCTTATTTGAGGATAGAAAGGCTAGGGTAAGAGATATCTTCAAAGAGGCCTATTTTAACGGTGAACTGCTTTATCTTAGTGAGGAAGGGATAAAAAAGGTCAATGAGATTGGCATCCTTTCCTTTACTAAACTTATTTCCAGGATAACCTTTTTTTCTCTTAACCGCCTCTATCCTCACCACAAAGACATTTCACCCCTGGCTGATTATTTTGTTCGGGATACCCTCCTTAAGGTGATTGAACGTTTCTTTAGAAGTGGGGAGATAATCTTTGAGCCTGGGATGGATAAAGGGATAGAATTAATGATTGAGGGATATCTTAAACCAGTTAAATTAATTAAGCAGATCGGCCGAGGGTATCGTTTGAGCGTTGACCCAGCCATATCCAAGATAGCCTCATTATATCTGAATGAGATCAAAAAGGGGCGGGTTAAACTAGATGACCTTTACTTCAATCTTAGAAAGGGAGAGTATGGCCTGTCAAAAAATCAATTTGAGATGCTGACCCTGGCTATGCTCTTTAGCGGCCATGCTAAGGGAATATCTAATGGGAGAGAGGTGAGTGTAAACAGACCTGATTTTAGCTCTATTTGGATAATTGAGGAGATAGGCGAGGGAGAGATGATTGATCCTGGCCTAAGGGAGGTAGTTCCAAACTGTTTTTTTATCCCACAAAGATTGAGAAAGGAAGGATTCTCTTTTAGTAATCAACAAAAGATATGGGAGAGTCTTATCGAACTAAAGAGGAAATGGGGAGCTGAAGAGGACCTGGCCTTGCAGATGTTAAGACAGGTCTCAGGTTATAGGAGTCTGGCTCACCTTGACCTAAAAAGAATTGAAGAGGATTTTTTTAAGATCAAGATATTATTTAATGAGCTTAAGGTATCTTATTCAGCCAAAGAAGGGTTGGAGCGGTTCCTCTTTGCCTACAAAACCACAGCCTTTATAGATCAGACCTATGAAAGGGTGGAACGGTTTAAGGAGTTTATGAATAAGGAATTAGATGCCTATACTAACATCTTTTCTTACCTCCATGACCCTGCCTTAGTTATCCCTAATAAAGAAGAATACTCCCATTTAGTCAGCCTTAAGGCAGAGGCTGAAGAACTGCTTTTAGAGACAGAGAAGATATTTTCCAGGGACTACCTTAATGATTTAGGAGGCCGATTTAATCGTTTTAAAGAGGCCTATGTCCTAATCTATCAAAAGGAGCACAATAAGCTCAAATCAGTAGAAAGATTAGGTCCATACATACGTCTAAAGGAGAGTCAGAGATATAATCTCCTGGCTCGCATCTCCAGACTTGACCTGATCAGCGTTGAGAATGACCTGGTCAAGGTAAATAGATATTTGGCTGAGATTGAATCTACAGGCTGCAAGGCCCTTGACCCTGAACAATTGCGAAAAAGGCCGGTCTGCAACTGTGGTTTTAAGTTCGGGGAGCTTGTGGAGCTTACCCCAATCAGGCAGATTGAAGAGACCATAGATAAAGGGATCATCGAGTACATCACTGGCCTTAAAGAGCCTAGATATAAAGAGCAGGTCGCATCTTACGCTGTAAGCCTTGATGATATTGGCAAAAAGAGAGAGGCAGAGGGGCTGAGAGATATCCTTGGGTTTAGCTTGAACAATGATGATCAGGATATAAATAGGCTGGAAATGCTTATAAATGACAAATTGATTAATGGCTTAAACGAGGCATTTATTGGTAAGGTAGTTATTCTTGAGAGGGATATCAATGAACTCCTGGAAAATATTATTGATCGAAATTTCCCCAGGGAAAAGCTTCTCTCTATCTTTAATGACTGGTTAAATCAAGGTAGAGAACTAAATAAGGATGTCTATATCAAGATTAGATATAAAACCACGACTAAACAGGATCAGGATAACCATTTAGTTCATATAGTCCGACAGGCATTCCCTGAATTTATCCCACTTCTTAAAGACCTGGGAGAGGAATCCTTCCAACACCTTTTGATAACCTCGGTGTGGGGAATTCAGCATAGTGTAACTTTGGACAATACCCTCACCCTAACCCTCTCCCGGAAGGAGAGGGAAACTTCATCTCCTCCTTTAATTTTCGACAACGAAGAACTAAGAACAAAGGACGAAGAACGATTAAATAAATTTCAAAGGGTGTTTGAATACGCCTTAAATTCTAACCAAGAAAGATTCCTTCGCGATCTTGAGGATACAGAGAGATTTCTTATTAGTAAAGGAATTGACGATAAACTCCTGGAATTGATTATAAAAGATATAGATGGCGAAGAGGAGTTATTACAGGAAGTCTTTAAAGAGGGGATATTCATCTTTCCTATTAAAAAGATTGTCTCTCTCCTTTTGAAGAGACTGGATAGCGAAAGGGACCCACGGTCGATAAAAAAGGTCAATAAACTAGTTCAGCAATGGGTTGATCAAAGAACAACTGAAAACTACCTTACTAAACGACTATCGATTGAAAGATATGCAAGGCTGCTTCACGATTTTACCCGGATACTTCAGTCCTTGCTTTGGCTGGATGAAGGAGAAGGGGTAAATGGATTAAACTCTACTAAGTTGTGGGAAAAGACCTTTCTTGAACATGGGGCAGAACTTCAAATAATCGTTGAATCGATTATCAAGGAGATCCAAGAGCTCGGACTCACTGAGAGCATCTCCTTAAAAAGATTAGAAAAAGAGAAGGAGAGTTTTCTAACTACCTTTGATCAAGGTTTTAAAGATTACATCTCTAAGGAATACAAAACCCTGATCTCGACAAGACAAAGAGAGGTTGCCAACCCTCCCCTTTTTATAAATTCGGTACGCTTTAACATCTACAAGAGATACAACCAACGTTTAAACCCTAGCCAGACACATTTCCTCCTTATCGATGGGATGAGATGGGATATGTGGGGACATTGTCAGGAAGGTATCTTAAGGCTTATTAAGGATAGATATAGATTAGTGGAACAATTACCCCTCTGGGTTTTTCTTCCCTCTGTCACAGCTACCCAGCTAGAACCCTTAATAAGTGGGGATATCCCCTTAGGGTGTGGTGAAAAAGACCTGGAGATAGCTAGCGCAGAAGAAGAACGTCAGCAGACAGGATATACAGACAAGAGGTGCCAGGAGTTAGGCCAATTTACGGAGATCATTCCTGAAAAGGATAGTGTATTCATGGTTAAGTATAGCCTGATAGACAATAAAATTCATAGTTCTAAAGATGACCTCTTGACCTTTTACAACGAAGCCAGCCTGACCCTTCAATCGGCACTGAATTTATATCTAGCTAGGATACCTACAAGAAGTATGGTTATAATCTTTGCGGACCATGGTTTTGTTGAAAGGAAGGTCTCAAGGAAGGAAGTAAAGACAAGCAGGTATACCCATGGAGGAGCTAGTCCTTGGGAGATGATCGTGCCATTGGTGGTTTTGTATAGGTGGCGGTAGTTGAACAGAAAGTTTTTTACTTTCGACCCATTGCAAGTATTAATTAAAAAGTTAATGGACTTTTTACCCTTTTAATACCTTGCTCTCTAAGCACATGAGTGTATATCATAGTTGTTGAAACATCATTATGTCCTAATAATTCTTGAATCTCACGGATATCAGTACCATCAATTAATAAATGGGTTGCAAAACTATGCCGAAATGTGTGAGGTGTAGCCCTTTTAATTATTCCTACCTTTTTAGCAGCTTGATTCACAGCCTTTTGTACTGAATTCTCGTGGATATGATGACGTCTAATTATCCCAGAACGAGGATCTTTTAATAGCCCTTTTGATGGAAATACATACTGCCAACGCCATTCCTTGTCAGCTTTAGGGTATTTGCGTGCTAAAGCGTACGGAAGATAAACTTGCCCATAACCTTTTGCTAGATCGTTATCATGTAATATCTTTACACGTTCTAAATGATCACGTAAAATAGGCTTTACTGGTTCGGGGAGAAAAGTAATTCGATCTTTTTCCCCTTTACCATCATGAACAGTAATCTCATTCATGTTAAAATCAATATCTTGAATTCGAAGACGAAGGCACTCTAATAGACGCAATCCACTTCCATAAAGTATCTTTGTTATTAATTGCTGAACCCCTTCCATAGATATTATAACCCTTTTGACTTCTTCTTTGGTCAGGACTACAGGAATTTTAGCCTTTTTCTTAGCTCGAATAGCATCTATCCCATCAAGAGGGATATTTAAAATCTCCCTATATAAAAACAAAATAGCATTAAAAGCCTGATTCTGTGTAGAACTGGCAACATTTCCATTTGTCGCAAGATGAGATAGAAATGCCTCAATTTCTGGGACCCCCATTTCTTTTGGGTGCTGTTTATTGTGGAAACAGATATAGCGAACCATCCAGTCAATGTATGTTTTTTCTGTGCGAATACTATAATGCTTCAATCTCATTTTTTCCCGAACGTAATCCATTAATTTTTTTGGTTTTTGAGCACTATTCTTCTTGACATAATCATTTTGGTTGTCCATAATATCCTCCATAAGGTTAATAGAATAACTATGAATATGTTACATTTATTAGAAAGATATTATTTACTACGAATTTACTTCAATTATAGAAGAGTACAATATTTAAGATTATGATTTGTTAAAATTTACATTGTACTATATATTACTTGATAATCAAGTTTTTTTTGTTTGATGTCCAATAAATCCTTTTAATTCTGTTAGAACAGTAAAACGATTAGGCAGGATAAAAGCAATATCTAAAAGTTTTACTACATGGTTTTTTAAAAACCAGAGAAAAAATAATAATTGAGTATTAAGAAAGAAATTTAACGTAAGAAGAAACCTAAAAACACAGAATTTTTTCTGCTATATCTGGTAATATTGGAAAAAGCAGAATTTTTTCTGGTCAATTAAGTTGTTAAAAATAAGGAGGTGCTTATATATATAAATTGAAATCTTAAAGGTGTATGGAATCCCAGAACCAAGTGGAATTCTTATGAGTAGATTTAACAATTTTTTTTAGGGGGATATAGTGATGAAAAAAACTAATAACATTTTTTTCAAGATCATATTGGTAATACCTATTCTTCTCATTACTGGATGTGCTGGTTCTCTTGCACGCCCAATACAAAGGCAAGCTAATTTTATTTTAGAAGAATATATGCCCTATAAAAATACTGGGACAGCTACAATAAAAGGGCAGGCATTTTTAAGACAAAAGGGTGGAAATGTCGTAACTGCTGCAGGAGCCACAATATATCTAAATCCCGCTACTTCTTATTCAAAAGAATATTTTGAATTACAAGTTATGAGAGGATTACACTTATCAGAGGCTGATAAACGAATGCTGGAATATGAGCGTACAACAACAGGTGATGCGAATGGTAATTTTGAATTTAATGACTTGCCAGCAGGCGAATATTATATTGCAACTACTATAACATGGTATGTTCCAGGTCAATATATTCCTGAAGGTGGAAATGTAGGGACTAAGGTAGGAGTAAAGCCTGGTGAAATGAAAAAGGTAGTACTTACTCGGTAAATAATATATTCCTAAATATAATGCATTAATTACAATAATTTTTAACAAGCCGCTCCACTTGATGCGAAAAAGCTCAGCGCAAAAAGCACGCTGAGCTTTTTCGCACAAGTGAGCTTGTCGTTCTACAAGAGATTATTATAAAAACAAAAGAATTAAAAACCTATTAAAACCATTATTAAAAGCAAAAGTAAAGACATTATTAAAAGTAAAAACATAAGTATTATTAAAACTAAAAAAACCAATACTTAGTAGACCCAGACGCTTTACTTGACGCCTAATGGCTCAGCGTGAAAAACAACGCTGAGCTATTAGGCGCAAGTAAGCTCCCCGTTAGGTGTAAACAAATATAAAGCAACTGG
>JAZDLJ010000372.1:0-10982 GCA_043802115.1 bacterium
ATCGTTATTAATATCGCCAACAGGGGTAGGAGGATAATTACAATTTTCTGGATTAACCTTATTCGTAATACCACCATAATTATAAATAAAGACTATTTCTCTTGCATATTTATTCATATAGTTATAGGAAACCTTACCATATCCTTCATCGCCCCATTTCGAGCCCCAACTATTTTTAAACATAAAATACCCGCCCTCTTCCCAACCCTCCTTGTTACGATAGCCAATAAAACAAACTGCATGTCCCCCAACAGGCCCAATAGCCAAATCTTCATTTGTAGGCTCTGGGATAACCTCTTGGCTTAAATCATCCGCCCAGTTTTTAAATACAGGCAACCCAGCGACAAATACATCAAAATGATATATAATATTCTTCATATCCAACAACTTTTTTTTATATTCATCAGGGTTACTCGGCACACGCTCTGGAAAATCTATCTCGATTTTACATTCTGACGGGCATTGTTCATTCTGGCAACATGACTTTATTTGATCAGATGGATAACACTTTTCAAGAGGAAACCCATTAACATATATAAACATAATATCCCTATAAATTTGTTTATCCTTATTGTTACTTTTACAATATAAATAAGTGGGGGATAATTTTATCTTTTTTTTATATTGAAATCCATATTCCACTTCTAACATTGATGTAATTGCATAGGCAATACCCGCTGGCTGGTTTTTTTTGATCTCTAACAGAAGAATAAACCTCTACGTCATCCCTTAAATTACAACTACTTATGTTAGGTTCTAGCCAATATTCTCGAATATACCCTCTAGCTAATGCTATATTTATCTTAAAACTAAATGAAAAGAAAGTTACAATTAATACAATAAAAACTTTCATACCTTGTTGATTTTTTAAAATTGTTTTACTCACCTCCTTATCGCTCCTCTTTATAAGATTGCTTTTCTATACATTTTTACTCTCCTCCTCAATAGTTCATCATTCATCATTCTGAATTCATAATTAGTTTTTTTTATTTTTTTCTGCCTCTCATCCTACCTATAAAAGGATTCTTTATCCTCTGAGAGGTCTCATCTTCACCTTTTTCTTTTACACCAACAACTGCCTCCAGTCCTTCTTGTACCTCTCTCCCTGTAATCTGGGTGTATGTCCCATCACTAAGACCTGTTTTTACTTTAATCTTTTTCAGAGTCCCATTTTCAACTATCCATAAATTATTCAGATTTTTTTCTCTCTTTTGCCCATTAGGTCGTCCTTTTTCCAATCCTTTATCTGTAGCCTCTTTTGGAAGCAAGCTAGGATCTGGTTCAAAACGCAAAGCAATATTAGTAACCCTCAGGGTCTCAGCAGGTGTCCTGGCTATCTCAAATTCCATATTAGCAGTCATCCCTGGTAATAATCTTCTTCCAGGATTATCGGCCTCAACAACTACGGTGTAAGTAACGACATTTTGGTTGACTGTTGAGGCGAGACGAATCTGGAGGACTTTCCCTGAAAACTTTAGATCAGGATATGCATCAACTGTAAAAGTAACGGATTGAGCTGCTTTTATTTGCCCTATGTCTGCCTCACCTACAGAGGCAAGGATGTTTATCTTATCCATATTTTCGGCAATCTCAAATAAGACAGGGGCCTGAAGACTGGCAGCAACGGTCTGGCCGACATCTACATTTCGTGAAATAACTATCCCATCCACTGGCGACCGAATTATAGTATAACTCAGATTAATCCTGGATAAAGCTAAGGTGGCCTCTGTTTGTTCAATCTCTGCCTCTGTGGTATCCAGCTCGGCCTTTAAGGCATTATTATTGGCTTGTTCTTTATCTAATTCAGAGGCCGAGAGTAGATTTTCCTGAGCCAATTTATTAGAACGTTCAAGCTCTCGTTTGCTGACTTCCAAATTAAACTGGGCTTTTTTAGCGCGTGACTGAGCTATCAGCAGATTAGCCTGATCCTGAGAGACCTTGGCTTTTAGCGTCCTGGGATCGAGTTCACATATTATCTGCCCTGCCTTTACCTGGTCATTAAAATCAACATAGATCTTTTCAATTGTTCCGGAGACCTGACTTCCTACCTGAACCTCTTTTACAGGTTTTACTGTCCCCGTTGCACTCACAGTGGAAGCAATTTCTCCTCTATCAATCTGGGCCGTACGAAACTGAGGCAGCTTATTCTTCTTAGATTTGCTAAGGTAAAAGCCACCGCCAATCAAGATAAAAAGAATAAGTATTCCTATGATAATTTTTTTCATGATTGTTTTTTCTCCATCAATCTTTTATAGTTTGAAAAAAGCCAGAATTAAGAAGTGCTGAAGCAAAAAAACAACACTTGCAACAGAAAGAAAGTAAAAAAACTACTTTCTTTCTGTTGCAAGTGTTGCCAATCCCATTGCCCTTAAAAGACGGGCGATGTTAAGTTCATAATCATATCGAGCCTGAATTTCATCAGCTCGAGCCTTCGCCAGGGCAAGCTCAGCATCTGTCTGCTCTAAAATTGTTGCCCTTCCTACTTGATATCTACCTGTAATTAATCTCAAACTTTCCTCAGCATAAGAAACAGTATTAATTGTTGTATTCATCCTTTCCTCAGCCTCTTTGAGGTCAAACCAGGCCTTTTGAACGCTTTGATAAATATTTTGTTCCTGGATGGCTAGATCTGCCCTACTACTCACTAAAGATGCCTCAGCCTCTTTTACCTCCTTGGATGTCCGAAACCCATTAAATATGTCCCAATCGAGTGATGGTCCAAGTCTCCAGTTAGGGACCAAGGGGAACTTTCCCCCTCCCCAGTCGAAAGACAGGCCAAATGAAAGGTCAGGAAAATATTTAGCCCAGGCCCTTTCTATTGCCTGCTGGGCAGCCTCAAACCGTTCTTTAGTAGCCCTTAATTCTGGTCGGCTTTTTTTTGCCTGATCCATTGCCTCTTCTCTGGAAATCACAAGGTGTTGCTGAGGGATTTCAAATACAACTTGATATCCTGGATCTTCATCTAAACCCAAGGCTAAATTAAGGTTTACCCTTGAGATATCTGTTAGGTTTCGGGCCTTAATTAAATCTAATTTGGCATTACTTAAATCAACATTGGCCTTGGCTACATCGGCCTTAGTTGTTCGTCCTACTTCATATAAGGTTTCTGCTTCTTTTAGATGTTTTTCAAAACTAGAGACAGTTTCATTAGCTACGGAAAGAAGGGCATTTTGGGCTAAATATGTCAGGAATGCTTCTCGCACATTTAATAAAACTGTTGCAGCCGTAGCTTCAAGATCATGCGCTACTGCCCTGGCATTGTGTTCTGCCTGGCGATAGGCTGAATTTGTCTTATTGAAATCAAAAATTGTTTGTCTTGCTGTAATTCCTGTCCCATAGCTGTCTTTACTATCATCCCAGCCAAGGTCTGAGTCTCCTCCCTTGCCAGATGCGGCTGTAGAATTTGAGGTCGATCGCGTATAAGAGCTACTGATTTGCAGTTGAGGAAAATAGGCAGAAAGAGTTTGACCAATCCTGGCATTAGCTGCTTCTAGTAGTCCTCGACTGCGGGCTAAATTTGGATGATAAGCAAGGGCTATCCCGCATGCCCTATCAAGGCTAAGTTTTCCATTTGGATTAAGTTCCGGTTCCTGAGATAAAATTGTCTTTGACCAGGAAATCTCTGGGGGAGGAACATTATATTGCGTCCATACCTGTGATGTCTTATGCGCACAAGAGGAAGTACCTATAATAAATATAAAAAAACTCGTCCAGATGACATTTTTTGATTTCATACTATTTATCATGCCTCCCTTTTTGGAATGATGAAGTCAGAACTATGTTTTTTCACTCCTTTAAAAAACAAATCTACTATTAATTCAGGCTGTCGGATGGAGAAAGGATATGCAGAAAATTCCTTTGCTTGAGTTTTTAACATGGCTAAAAGAAAGTAAGCCAATATCTCAGGTGAAATATCCGACCTCACCTCTCCCTCAGTAACGCCGTTCTTAATAATTTCTGCTAAAGTTGTGACTAACATCTTCCGTTTTTTTTTCCATTGATCATGAATATTTTTTTTCTCACAAAACATATGCCCTTCTTCAGTCTGCATCATAGTTAAAAGTTGCCGTCTTTTATTAAAAAAAGCCCGTATCTCTTTACAGGCACAGAGTAACTGTTCAGTGAATGGGATGTTATTGGGTATCTTATGACTTAGAAGACTACACAATTCATCAAAGCCAGAGACTATAGTCTGGAAAAAGAGGTCATCTTTATTTTGAAAATAACGATACAGAGTCCCTTTCCCGACCTTGGCTTCCCTGGCAATATCTTCAGTGGTAATCTCGTGAATGCCTCGATTAGTAAAAAGCGTTTCAATAGCTGTCATGATTTCTTGTCGTTTGTCTTCTTTAGATGTCATTGGATGGAATTAAAAGTGTTATAAAATATATATTAAATATAAAAAACAAGTAATAATATAATACTGATCAGTCAGTATTATATTATACTGACTGATCAGAAGAAGTCAAGGATTTAGTTTTTAAATCAGCAATTCTAATTTTGATTTTTTAAGACCCTAGAGTCCTTTGATTTTAGTTTTCAACCAAACTTAAACGAAAAGGAGGTGATTAGGCTTAGTTCATTAGATTTTATAGATAATGGGGAGAATATTGTTTTTCTTGGCCCTCCAGGTGTAGGGAAAACCCACTTAGCGATAGGCTTGGGAGTAAAAGCTTGTATGGCTAAATATCGTGTTATTTTTCTCTCAGCCCAAAAGCTCATTGAGGAACTTGTGCTCGCTGTAAAAGATGGGAGTATTGCAGATAAGCTCCTTACTTATTCCAGGTATCACCTTATGATTATTGATGAATTAGGTTATATGCCTATAAGCAAAGAACAAGCGAATCTACTATTTCAGCTTATATCTATAAGATATGAAAAGGGTTCTATTATCTTGACCAGTAATTATAATTTTGAAGACTGGAGTCATTTTTTTCAAGATAATGTCGTAGCTGCCGCAATTATTGACAGAGTGGTTCACCATTCAAAGATATTTTATATTAATGGTGAAAGTTATAGACTGAAAAATAAGCTTAAAAAATCTACCTAAAAAAGGGGGTCAATTTTATTTGCAGAAAGGGGTCAATTCTACTTGACAAACAACACGCTCAATTTAAATGAATAAAAGTGGCTCAATTTTGCTAAGCGCTATAGGTGAGAGGGGACATTATCATAAAGTTATGACAAAATCTAAAAAAATCTTGACAAATTTATATAAGATTGTTATTTTAACTATTATTATAGACATACATTTTTCAGATAAACGGAACACGGTTAAAAACCGTGGCGGAACCGCCGCTGTGACTGGGGACAAAACCACCTAAAAGCCACTGCTTAATTTATAAGCTGGAAGGCGTGGTAGAGGACGATCCAGGAGCCAGAAGACGTATCTGAAAAAAATTCTCCGGGATTGAGAAAGGAACTAATCAAGAAGGTTTTTTAAAGCCAGTCTCCAAACCAGGGACTGGCTTTTTTATTTTCAGGACTTATGGAATCAAATCCAGACAGGAAAGGAGGGATATTTTTAAGGATAGTCATTGATTCTATGATTAGAGGGGAAAAATAATAATAAAGAAAGGAGGACTTTGATGAAAAGAATATTTAATCTTTTAACAGTATTAATCATCTCTGTTTTATCAGTAGTTGTCTTAACAGCATATGCAGGCAATCAAAATCCAACTAATAACAATGATAGAAAAAAGGTTATTGTGGAGATTGATTATGGAGATCTTCGTCCATCACGAACAGTAGAGACATTTTGGGAGAATGGTCGAACTATCCTTGAGGTATTACAGAGAGTTGCTGAAGTAAAAACCCATCCTGTTAATCAATATGTCTTTGTAGTTTCAATTGATGGAGTGGAAGGAAAACGTAAAGAAATGGCTTGGTATTATACGGTAAATGGAGAATCAGCTAAAAAACTGGCTTTTTCAAATCCTGTTAGTGATCAGGATCGCATCAAATGGATATACAAGAAAGATGTCTGTTCAGAAAAGGTAGATAAATAAAATATAGCTAACAACGATCACCTGATAGGCAAAGGAAGTGAAGGTGTGATCCCTTCCGCTGCCCTGCAACGGTAATCTCTTAGAAGTAGCCCGGACGATTGCCTATCATGGAAAGTATTCTCTAGGGAGGAGAAAAAATGGAGATAAATATTAAAAGTATTAAGGCTTATTTAAAAAAGTTTAGTATATTTGGACTATTAAGTAGTTTACTAATAATCTATCCCGTGTCTCATCTTTACGCTGAAGAAAAAGAGATAGAGTTGGATAAGGTTGTAGTTACAGCCACCAGAACCTCCGGGCATATTGAGGATATTCCTGTCCAAGTTGAGGTAATTACCGAAGAAGAGATCAAAGAATCTGGGGCGCAAACAGTAGGCGACCTTATTGCCCAAAAGGTAACTGGGCATGTTCATACATATAGCGGGCTTCAGCAACCCGTGGGTTTAAGAGGTTTTAGATCAGATTCTTGTGGAGATGATATCAAAGGTCATATCTTGATTCTCATTGATGGACATAGGGTTGGTACCGGAAACATGGCAAAGATTAATACAGATTTTATTGAGCGGGTAGAAATAATTAAAGGGCCCGCCTCTAGCCTTTATGGTTCTGCGGCCATGGGAGGGGTAATTAATCTCATTACTAAAAAGGGTAAGGGGCAGATAAAAAATAAGATAAAGCAAGAATTAGGAAGTTTTCGTTATCAAAAATCCCTTTTAAGCAGCGAGGGGAGTGTTTCTGATCGATTTAGTTATGCCTTTAACATAAGTTATGAGGATGCCTACAATTATCATACTAAAGGCTATGGAGAGCTCTATAATACAGATAAAACCAGAAAAGATGTTGCTGGCGCTCTTTGTTTTTATCCATCAGATGAGCATTGTTTTCGTCTAGGCTTTGCCTATGCTGATTTAGAGGCTAGTTATCCCAGCTGGTCAAATTATCAAATTTATACCTCTTATAATTCAACCAGCCAGGATTATAGCGACAAAAGCCATGGAATGACTGATCTTGAATATAATGGCTCTTTTTTAAACGATAATCTCCGATGGAAAAATGTTGTTTATTATCTCTGGGATAAAAATGCCTGGTATTTTGGGACACCCACTGTGAATGATAGTGCTACCATATATGAAGACAAAACCGTAGGGACGGATCAGCAGTTTACTATTACAGCGATCCCAGATAATATATTAGTTTTTGGGACTACTTATGAAAATTTAGAGAAAGAGGCAGAGGGGAGATCAAGCGGACTCCCAAGCAGGCCAGCCACTCCTGGACTTAAATATACAAGTTTGGGGCTTTATACTCAGGATACTATTAAACTGCTTGATAACAGGCTTGCCTTAAGCTTTGGCGGTCGGTATGATCGTTACGAATTATCAACTAAAAAGCCGGAAACAGGCAACTTTGAGAGTTTTAATGAAAGGACTGTGGATTTTAAACGGTTTACTCCTAAGGTAGGTTTAGTATACAAATTTAATGATTTATTAAGGACCAGGGCAAGCGTGAGTGAGGGTTTTAAGTCGCCATCAGCAGATGAAATGTCAGCCAGGTATGAATACTCATCCAGAGGATCAAGTCATAAAATTTTGGGTAATCCTGATCTTAAACCGGAAAAATCCACTAACTATGAATTGGGATTTGATCTGGAACATAAACAAATAGATGCTGGTATTAGCTTTTTTCATACAGATTATCGAGATAAAATAGAACCATCCGAAAATCTAATAAGTTATGAAGGCAAGCTCTGGAATACCTATGAAAACAAAGGAGGTGCTGATCTTGAAGGTATTGATCTTAATTTCAAATGGAGGATTAATAAAACAATTGGTTGGGAACATAGATTAGAGCTATTTTCAAACATTACCTTCAATACTAAGTATAAGGATAGTGAAACTAAGGAAGATTTGTATTATGTATCTGATTATGAAGCTCGTTCTGGTTTAAGGCTGGCTTATAAGGATAGCACAATTTCTTTAGCCCATGTCCTGGTTGGACCACAAAAGATTCAAAATCAGGATAATTATCCTATTAGCAAAGATGAGCACAAAAAATCTTTTGATTTTTATAATTTGACTCTTCTACAAAGGCTTTATAAGGACTTTGAATTAGAGGCCTCAATTTATAATCTCTTTGATCAAGAATATGAATGGGTAAGGGGATACCCGATGCCAGAAAGAAATTTCAAGTTGGGACTTAGCTATAATTTTTAAAGAGAGAATCAGTATGTTCAAAAAAAGGACTCTTGTTAATTATCTTACTATCTCTACGATTACCCATCTTGTAATTTTTTCCCTGATTCCTTGCTCAAAATTAAAGTCTGTGTGTAAACCAACTGAAACTGATAAAAAGGAAATTATTGAGGTGACTTTTACTACGACGGCCTTAAAAACCTCGATTAAAGAAATAAATATATCCAATAAAGCTAAACAGAAAAAAGCCGAAGTAAAAAAATTTCCTCCTAAAGTAAGTAAGACCATAACCAGGTCGGATAAGGATTTAAAACTAAAGGTTGATAAACAACAAAACACAAATCAAGAGCCAGATCTCTTTCCTGTAACTTTAATCTATGAACAGAAGGAAGGGGCTCCAACAACCAGCCCCTCCTTCACAGGAGAATTATTAACGGATCTGGGTAATGGGAAGATCGGAAATGAAAAAAATAGTAATTATGAGGGTATAGAAAGAAGTACGAATAGCAATCCCCAAGCAGATATAATCTTAGGAAATTCTGACAACGAAACAGATATCATCTCTGCTTATACTACTCTCCTCCAAAGGAGGATCGAAACTAACAAAAAATATCCCCTTGCTGCTCAAAGACAAGGACAAGCGGGAGAGATTAAGGTAAAGTTTACCCTTGATAAAAATGGTATCCTCGATGGAGATATTGAGATAGTTTCTTCGTGTAAATGGAATCGCCTGAACAAGGCAGCTCAACTTGCAATCAGAAAATCCTTCCCTTTTCCCATGCTCCCAATTCAGTTAAAGAAGGAACGATTATCATTTACGATCAGTATTATTTTTAGATTATTATAGTACTCCAACTTAGGGATACAGATTAGACATCTTTCCAAAATAAATGTCGTATTCTCTAGGGCAAAAGAAGACAAAGATTTTTGTCTTCTTACACCCTGCAAGATTATTTTGGAAAGATGTCTATTAAATAAATTGATCCAATTCTAAAACCTGTAACTTAAAAAAAACGTTACTCCTTTCCCTTTATGCGGGGCACCCATGGAAAGTTGGCAATGAGATTTAAATGAATCAATAAAGTTTTTCTCTTCCCTTTCATTATACTTTTTAGCTCCTTGAACAGCCCCATAGATATTAGCGGTGTACCATCCCGTTTCAAAAAAGAGTAAAAGTCCTCCCACAGCATCAAGATCATGATTAAAACTCTCAATTGCACCCCAGGCAAAGAGGCCATTAATTAAAAGAGAGGTAATTGCATCCATTGGACGCTGATCATATAACTGACCTGCCCCTGGCAGCACACCAGAAAGAACCCCAGCAACTGTAGGAGATTTATAAGACAATTTGTCCCTCTCTTCCATCTGTTTTTTAATATATTGTGCAGAAAAAGAATATTCACCCTTAGATTGGGCTATTTCACAAAATATCCCATAGGCAGCCTCCCATTGTTTAATTTGGATATAAGAACACCCCAGAAGATATTCCACCTTAGAGATTAAGTTAGGATTCTTTGAGGTTACAATAAAATTTTTAAATGCCTCAATAGCATTTTCGTAGTCACCCATTTTATAATACGTCTGCCCTATGTTTAACCGTGCCTGTTCTCCAATAGGACTAAATGGATATTTAGCAACTACCATTTTAAAGGCACCCACAGCTTCTTCCCATCTTTCTCCGTTTAAAAAGGCTAGACCAACCTGGTATTCAACCCTTGGTACATCAGGATGCTGGGGGAAGTAAAAAATAAATCTCTTATATTCTGTAATTGCCCTATAATATTCTTCTTCAATAAAAAAAGAATCAGCAAATTCAAGTAACTTTTTTGAATCATCAACCGACAAATCCTCTCTCAGTAGATTTATCTTCTCTAAAAAAATATCCTTCTCCAGCCTTAATCCTAAGGATTCTGCCATTACCAGAGAAGGAAAGATAAACCAATTAACTATAACAATTGTTAATAAAACTATAGTTGCATATTTTAAATGTACTAGTTCGTTATTTTTCATGTAAACATCTCGTTCTTTATTCTTCGTTGTTAAGGATCAAAGAGAAAACTAAATTTCCATTCCCCTTTGTGTTCTGAAAGAATATGAATGTTGCAAAAGGTACCGTTTATTTTAGCAAATTTTAAAGAGGGAGCAAAGAAAATAAAGAATCTAATATGTAATGCCTAAATGAAAACCTTGAAGATGCTTAATTATAGGGTAAAAGGAGGAGAGAAACAAGAGCGAAAATTTTTAAATTCGGGTATTTTTTTAATGCATTTTTGCTCTCGACATGATATTATCATATTGTTTTTATAGAGAGTACATTAGTGCTATATAGTTATTTGAAATTGAATATCTTATTGCCTATATTATCATCCAAGGGAAAAACGTTATTTTCAAAATAAGGATTTATCGGTTTTGCTGAGAAAGATGGTATCTTTTTAGGACAAAAGCTGGTGCTTTTGGGTGGACATCTTTTAAAGTCAGGGGATAAGGTTTCTGTGGAAAAAATAGAAGACACTGACATTAATAATGTCCTTAGTAAGTACAGGACAAAAATTCAGCTTGCACAATTAAATTAGTGCCCTATCGGTTTTCCCCGAAGGGGATAGATGTGAATAGCCATGGGTTTCAACCCATGGTAGAGATTAAACCAATAACCTCGACCCTAAAGGGGTCGGACTAAAATTATAGCAGATGCTTTTTAGGGTTCTTCTGCAATTTGTGACCAAAATAATGGAAAGAAATTTATTTATTAAATTGGGGACGCTGTCCCCAAACCCCTGGGATT
>JAZDLJ010000381.1:0-6892 GCA_043802115.1 bacterium
CCCCAACACTATTTGAAAGGACAAGAGTATGAAAAAAATAACCATAACCGATTCAGAGGGTAGACCACTTACATCTTTGGAACTTATCACTGTCGAGTAAAATAAAGGAAATCTTTTTTATCCTTCCATCTGATAAAGAGCTGGAGGAAATAATCGAATATTATGAGGTATTGAATTTATCATGAAAATATTTGAAAAAAATGGACACACCGTCGTCTGGGGTGATGTCATTGAAATGCTTAATACTCAAGTTCCTGATGGTTCAGTGGATTTAATATTCGCAGATCCACCTTATAATATTGGTAAAGATTTCAATGGGAGGAAGGATCGTTGGCCATCCGAAGACTCTTATCTCTCGTGGTGTTATAGTTGGCTTGAACTCTGCATTGCAAAGCTTAAATCAAATGGTACTTTTTATGTTATGACAGCAACTCAAAATATGCCTTATTTCGATATTTTTCTTAGACAACGCCTTTGTATTTTCTCACGAATAGTCTGGGCGTATGACAGCTCAGGTGTCCAGGCCCGTAGATATTTCGGCTCTTTATACGAACCAATTCTTTTCTGCGTAAAAGATAAAGATAATTATACGTTCAATTTCAATGATATCCTTATTGAAGCAAGAACGGGAGCAACACGTAAGCTTATTGATTACCGAAAACCAATTCCTACGATATATAATAGTCAGAAAGTTCCTGGCAATGTTTGGAATTTTCCACGAGTACGCTATCGAATGGAGGAATACGAGAAACATCCTACTCAAAAGCCTACAGCACTTTTAGAAAGAATTATTAAGGCAAGTTCTAATCCAGGAGATATTATACTTGATCCTTTCTCTGGAACATTCACTACTTCGTATGTTGCAAAGATATTTAAGAGGAAGTCTGTTGGTATTGAAATTGAAGAAGAATATATAAAAATTGGTATTCGCAGGTTAGATATTCAAGACAATTATAATGGTGAAGTTCTGCAACGTGAGCCAAAAACTTATGAGAGACTAGATTCTAATATTGAGCAATTAACATTTTTTTAAAGAATAACTACAAAATGGAACACGACTTTACACCAATAATTAGGGATATACTGAAGAAACATTTTGGGGATAAGGCGAAAGACCTCTTTGATAAAAGTCCGTTGCTTCAATATATCAACCTGAAAACTATTTCCGCCACACGTGGCTCTAAAGCCCGGAGTAGTTTTGCAAACCTATATGCCGTGTATGTTCTTGTTGAAGACTACATCGGGCATGGTTTTCATGAGAAAGGTGGTTATTCAAAATACGAGGGAGCCCAGTTTTCAAAACTTTTTAAACGACAGCGTGAGCTTCCCTTTGGCAGTAAATTACAAAATCATGCGTTAAATCATCGTATGAATGAAGAATTTCGCAGATTTTTTCCGCAGATTGATGCACAACCTATTCTTCGAGTAGTTGAAACTCGTCGATATTGGATAAATGAAAAGTTAATATCAGTAACTCTGGGGAGAAAGGTGTTTAATCTTGCAGTACCTGTTATAGAAATTATCTATTCCTACTCTAAAATAAAGAAAGCATCGTTTGAGAATTTTATTCAAATTTGTGAGAAATTACGGAATATATCGAAACAGAAAAAAGAAATGGTAGAGGAGTTTATCTTCGGCCTTCTGTCCTTTAATGTAGATGCTAGGATTTTTGAAATTGTGAGTTATGCGATTCTAAAGTATTTTTACCATGATCAGACTGTATATTTCGGATTTCAGTTAGACAATCTGGAAAAATTTCCATTAATTTTATATAAAACTGGGCGTACAAACGCAAATGATGGAGGAATTGACTTCGTAATGAAACCGCTCGGTTTTTCCAAGTAACCGAGACACTTGATGTTCGAAAATATTTTTTAGATATTGACAAGATAGAACGATATCCGATCACTTTTGTAATTAAATCGTCTGACTCAGTTGAAGATTTAATCGAAAGACTGAGAGGAGGTGCTGAACAACAATATTCCATCAAGGCGATCGTTGATAAGTATATGACATGTATTGAAGAAATAATTAATATACCAATTCTTCAGGAGCGCTTCAAATATGGGGTAACTCAAGGATACTTGAATAAAATATTAGATGAGATAGCCAGACAAAGTAAAGTCGAATTCAACTATGAAGATGATGAAGATGAAGATGAAGATGAAGAGGAAGAAGATGATGAAGAGGAAGAAGATGCTTAGCATTGATAAAATATCCTCAAAATGTAATTTTAACTTCATAAAAGAACACTTCCAATGTGCATAAAGTAAAAAAACTACTTTATGCACATAGGAAGTAAGGAGGCATTATGTATCAACTCAATCTTTTAGCTCTAGTTATTGGTATTATTATTGTTATTACACGTCTACCTACAGTTATTTGGCCAGAACAGGCTTCTCATTTATGTGACAGATTTCTTAGTAAGTTATATCTCTTGAGAACAATAGGGATAATCCTCTTTGGTGCTGGAAGTTATATTATCTATCTATTGTTAAGAAAATCTAATCTCCTGGATATGACCATGATTGTTATTGGGGTATTCTGGCTATTAATTGGTATATGGGTTATTGTAAAACCAGAGGGATATCAAAGGTATGGGAAATATCTTTTAGGTAGGTCTGAATTTACCATTAGGTTGCTCTCGCTTTTGTTGGTAGTGTTCGGGATTTTCCTTATTTTTTTAGCTGTATTTTCAAGGCCAATAGCTTTAATGTGAATCGATGGTGTAACTGACGAATGAAGGGGATACCTAAAAAACATCTGAACTAGACTTCTTTCTAAAATAAATACTCTATTCTCTAGGGCACGAGAAGACAAAAATTTTGCTGGAGTGAGTTATTTAGTAGGCTTTTTGTAAATTTTCTTAGCACAGGTTCCCGTAAAATTGCCTCTGTTTGAGTGAAGCGAGTTAGGCAATTTAGGGAAGCAAGCTTAGAAAATTCAAAAAGACTACTTCAACGAACGAAGCAAAGATTTTTGTCTTCTTACGCCCTGCAAGATTAATTTGGAAAGATGTCTACTTATTCCAGAACGAAGATAAAAAAGCTATCTTTTTCCTAGTATAAGTTCAGATGTTAAAACAGCGACCTAATAACCTTCACATAATCTTCTGACCCCTCACTCGCAGCATGTTTTTTTAGCACAGTTGTAGGCTTATGAGCAATCTTGTTAGCAATAGAATTAGCCATTAGTAAGATAGCCTCTTTTTCTTCATCTTCCAATGCAGGAAGTCTGGAAAATAGTTTTTGAGCCTCTGTCTCACAGACATCCACAATTTGTTTCCTTAAATCAATAATAAGAGGGACTAAATTTCTATCTTGTATCCATTTGTGAAATTTATTTAGCTCTTTTTTTATAATCTCTTCTGCCTTATGAACCTCCTTTTGTCTTTCAGTAATATTTGAAGCAACTACAGATTGGAGATCATCGATATCATAGAGATAAACATTGTCTAATCCGTTTACTGCAGGATCTATATCACGTGGCAAGGCAATATCAATAAAAAAGATGGGATTATTCTTTCTTTTAATCATAACATCTTCAATATCTTTTTTGTGAATTACAAGATGAGGAGCACCTGTTGAACTAATAACAATATCTGCCTTAGGTAGTTCTTCAATAAGTTTATCAAACCTTACCGCCTCTCCTTTAAATTCATCTGCTAAATTTTGTGCTCTACTATAAGTCCTGTTTGAGACTATTACACTCTTGATTCCACTAGAAATTAAATGTTTAACCGCTAATTCGCCCATCTCCCCGGCCCCAATTATCATAACTGTCTTATCGCAAAGATTATCAAATATTTTTTTAGCTAGTTCTATAGCAGCAAAACTTATGGATACAGCATTTTCTCCAAGTTTTGTTTCAGTCCTAACCTTTTTGGCTATCTTAAAGGATTTATTCATTAGGTTATGTAAAATTGTCCCTACTGTCTTAGCTTCACAGGCATATTCGTAGGCATTTTTTACTTGTCCTAATATCTGTGGCTCACCTACTACCATGGAATCGAGGCTACAGGCAACTCTAAGTATATGAAGAATAGCTTCATTATCTAGATACTTATAAAGATATTTTTCGATTTCTTTTAACTCAAGGTTACTATACTCCATTAAAAATTTTTGGATGGTCTGAATCCCATTACTAATATTATCATCTACAACAGCTAATATTTCAACTCTATTGCATGTCGAAATAATAACACATTCTTTTACATGCTCTTTGCCCTGAAGGGTTATGAGACAATCTTTAATCTTAGTCTCTGGAAATGACAATCGTTCTCTTGCCTCTATAGGAGCGGTTTTATGACTTAAACCTACTATGATTATTTTCATTTTGGGATGGATATACTTGCAACGGGTATAAAGTAGCTTTTTTACTTTATACCCGTTGCAAGTATTATTCTTTTAAAGATTAATATTTAATCAATTAAATATACTACTCCAAGTTAGGTTTTTCTAAAATAATGTAGGTCAATTTTGTAACTAACTGTTAAGGCACAAAGTAGCAAAGGCACAGAGGGAAAAACTTGAAAAATTTTGTGCCTCAGTGCCTTAACATACTAGTTTTAACTAACACAATCACTTGGAAAAATCGGTAGTGCTAAACAAGTAATGCCGAAGGCTAGCATTATTTCTACTAACTAATTGATAGTTTATATTTTTAAACTTAAGTTCGACCTAATAGCATTACATGTTGTACACTACCAAATTAAAAAACATGTTTACTGATAACGGGCAAGCCCGTTATCAGTAAACATGTAACCCCCCCCAAAAAAAATTCAACCCAATATAAGTAAATAGCATTAAGATAAAACCAATAATTTGTAAGTAAGCGACTTTACGACCTCTCCATTGAGTTACAAGCCGTACATGGAATAAGGCTGCGTAGATAAACCATGTTACTAGTGACCAGGTTTCTTTGGGATCCCATTGCCAATAACTTCCCCAAGCCTTACTGGCCCAAAGAGAACCAGAGATTATAGCGAAGGTAAAAAAAGGGAATCCATAAGAGAGGCATCTATAAGCGAGATCATCAAGTACCTCTAAAGAGGGTAATCTGTAATAAAAAGGGCCCTGGTGTTTATGTTTTAATTGGGATTGCTGTATTAGATACATAATCCCCAAGATGAAGGCAATCGTAAAGGCAGCGTAACCAAGGAAGGCAAATGTAGTATGAATTCCAAGCCAAAAACTTTTTAAGGCAGGAAGTAGTTCTTTTGTCTCATTAGGGAGTACTGCAGCATAAAAAATTATTAGAAAGACTATAGGCAAGACAAAAGAACCAATTATTCCAAGTTTATATCTAATTTGGATGATTAAAAAAAATAAGATGATTGCCCAGGCAAAGAAAGATAGAGATTCATATAGATTAGTAATTGGAATATGCCCAGCCTCAATTAACCTGACTACAATAGCTCCACTATGAACTACAAAACCTATAGAAGTTGAAATTAAGGCTACATGTTCAATTATTGACTTTCTCGAATAGATAAATAATAGATAATGTAAGGTAGAGATAAAGTATACAACTAATGTAATTTTGAATAGGATTATATTCATAGTTATCCCTTAGTTTACTACTCCAGGTTATGTTTTTCTGAGGTAATGTAGGTTAGTTTTGTAACTAGCTGTTTAGGCACAAAGTAGCAAAGGGAAAAAATAAAAAAAACTTGAAAATTTTGTGCCTAAATGTCTTAACATACTGGTTTTAACTAACACAATCGCTTGGAAAAATTCAAGTTGGAGTAGTATATGTTAAGTTTTCAATCTCAAGTCCAGTTATATCTTTTATCTTACAATAAACCTTTTCTAACTGCTTTTTTTTTAATAGACTAATAAGGTCAGCCTCGATTAATTCTTCAAAGATAGTTTTTCTTTTATTTATGTCAGGTATTTTCTTTATAACCTCTTTTCTTATTTTAAAAAAAATTTTTAAGAGTGATTCATATTCTTTACCATAAATTCCTTCTAGCTCTTCTCGAATTTTTTTTGAAAGGGCAGGGCTTGCTCCAGAGGTAGAAACAGTTAATAGTAAATCACCTCTCCTTATAACAGAAGGAACAATAAAGTCACATAAATCTGGCACATCTACTACGTTTACAATAATGTTTAATTCCTTAGCATCGTTAGCTATTTTACAATTTACCTCATGATCATTAGTTGCACTGATAACCAAGGCTGCACCCTTTAAATCGTCACGATGGTAATAACCGTTCCTATAATAAAAATTTTTATTCTCCTGTCTTAACCTGTCAAGTCTTTGGGTAACTCCTGGACTAATTAATAAGACCTCCGCTCCACATTCTAACAAAGAAAATGTTTTTCTTTCGGCTATTTGTCCACCACCGATTACTATACACCTTTTATTCCGTAAATCTAAATTAATAGGATAGTACTTGAACCTATCCCAAAATTCAGTTTTTTTGAATTTTGAGATAGGTTCAAGTACTCCATTTGATATAATTGTGTCACTCATAAGCGTTGATTTTTAATTTGAGGTAGATGATGGGTTTGTCAATACCAACTTTTTTTAGATATATTTTAGGGCATTTTAAATACTGGCTCGAAAAATCCTGTCTTGTTATGATTTTCTATTTTACATTAATTGCCAGCTAAATTCAATCTATACTTCAAAAGGGGAGAAAATAGTCCTTCCATTTTCTCCCCTTTTGAAGTATAGATTGAATTGAATGAGAAACAAATCAGTAAAAAGTGATTTTGCACAATTCAGCTTTATTCGTTTAAAGTATATTATAAAAATAGGCACTGGTGTAGTTAAATGGGATTCATTTTTCCCCGTGTTTATTGGGTTTGCAGAAATCTTGTTAGAGCGAATTTTGGCAATTTTAGGGAAGCGAGCTTAGAAAATTCAAAAAGGCTACTCTAACGAA
>JAZDLJ010000389.1:0-8674 GCA_043802115.1 bacterium
CATTTACTGCATTTTCTTCAAATAGTGCCTCTCCACATTGACTACAAATCCATGCAGGAACATTATCCAATGTTAGATGGCACCCCTTGCGATCTATATGTACAGGAGCTGTTCCTTTTTTCATAATCCCTTGGCAATGAATGCATTTCATAATTTTTTTTTCTCCTTATAACCTTTTTTCCACTCTTCCAATCCTGGAATATAAGCAGTAATTATAGCAAGATAATCTTCCTTTGGTGAACATACAACATGGATAGGTCGATTTTTATTATCATAACCTAACAACAAACAGCTATGTCCCCTTGGATCCATAGGATAATCTTCAATAATTTCACCATATTTTATAATCTCACGCACATCAGCAGACGAAATCATACGATCTGGTCTCGACATTTGTCTAATGGCATGAGGGAGATATAGTATTCTTTTATTTACAGATTCCTTTATCTGATTAAGAATACTGAGAGTAGCCATATTCAATCCTTTTGATATGTTCAATGTATTTGATGATTGGTTTCATAAAGAATAGATAGTCAATCACTTAACACAATGATATATATTTTAAAAAGAGTATTTAACCGATAATATATTGATTTCATAGGAAAAATATTTGCAACGACGATAAAACAAAAAATCTATTTTATCGTCGTTGCAAATATAATTTATCATAAAGGATAATAAATGACAAGCCCTTAAGGTTTATTAAAAAATTCCCGATAATAGTATAAGAAAGGAAATGTTTATGATTCGATCAATATATTCCTCAATAAGTGGTCTTATCTCCCAACTAATAAAAAAAGATTCTACCGCAAGCAATATAGCTAATATAAACACGCCAGGATATAAAAGTAGCAGGGTTAATCTTGCAAACAATGGATATGGGGGTGTAGAAGTTGACGCGGTAGAGAAAAATATGACTCAATGTCCTATTAAACCAACAGGAAATCCCCTCGATCTGGCAATTGAGGGTGAAGGTTTCTTCCAGGTCAGGACTCAAAACGGAGAGATGGCCTATACACGAAATGGTTCATTTAAGGTAGATGGAAAAGGAAGGCTTGTTACAAATAATGGGGATATACTTATACCAGAGCTTAATATACCAAACACTGCCTCAAATATTAGTATATCTAAAAATGGTGAGGTTTTTGCCTTAGTTTATGGACAAGACAATTCTACCTTACTAGGTAGTATTAAAATTACATCCTTTAGTAACCCTCAAGGGCTTGTATCCATTGACAATAATTCTTTTCAAGCTACCAAAAACTCTGGTGAAGCGATAGAAGGAACACCAGGAACAGATTTATTCGGGAGAATAATCTCTGGTGGCCTGGAGGTAGGTAATGTAAATTTATTGGAAGAATTAGTAGACGATATTTCCTCTTCTAATGCCTTTAAGGCAAATATAGAGGCACTTATAACTTCAAACGAGATATTAGGTACAATCCTGGATATAAAAAAATAGTTCTTTCAAACCCCCTGCAAGATATTCATAATCTCTTGTAATTCTTTTTTATGTCTTTTTAATACCTCTTTCCGTGTCATAATAATACCCTCTACCGCTACAGATTTCTTTTTTGTTAAACTGTTATTACTCTGTTTTTTTTCTTTACAAAGTTTCTTTTTAACACCAGCGATAGTATACTTTTCGTTGTATAGAAGATCCTTTATTTGTGTAACCAACTCAACATCTTTTCTTCTATAAACACGTTGTCCCGTCTTGTTTTTAATAGGCCTTAATAGATTAAACTCAGATTGCCAATATCTTAATACATAAGGAGGAACTTCAGTTAACTCACTAACCTCTCCTATCTTAAAAAACAGCTTGTTAGGGATATTAATTTCAGCTTTATTCTGATCCATGTTTACTCATGTTTACTCATGTTTAATCATTGGCAAGTTGAGTTGTTGAATTAATAATTTCAAAAAAGATATAGTCGAATCAACAAATAAACGATCCAACTGATTATACTACTCCAACTTAGGTTTTTCCTAGCATGATTTTTGCATGCGTCAGTAGAAAATTTGCTGGAGAGAGTTATTTAGTAGTCTTTTTGTAAATTTTCTTAGCAAAGCTTCCCGTTAAAAATCGCCCATGTTTGAGCGAAGCGAGTTAGGCAATTTAGGGAAGCAAGCTTAGGAAATTCAAAAAGATTACTCAACGAACGAAGCAAAGTTTTCTACAAACGCATGCAAAATACGTACCAAAAAAAACCTAAGTTGGAGTAGTATACAATGTTTTGTTAACAAGTGTCTTTAAACCTTTACTCGGTTTAAATGTAAGTACTTTACGAGCAGATATCTCCATCGGTTCTCCACTTTGAGGATTTCTACCCATCCTTGAATTCTTGTTTTTTACCTCAAATGTCCCAAAATTTGATATCATTATCTTACCTTCTTTTAATAAAGATATCTTGATAATCCCTAACACATCTTCAACCACGTCAGCAATCTCTTTTTTAGATAATAATCCATGAATGTTATAAACACTATCTACAATATCCTCTTTCGTCATCTAATGCCTCCTCAAAAAATAAGGGTATCTCTATACTCTTTTTCTTCCAAAAGGCTTTGCTGTTGTTTAGCCTCAGCGTAGGTCCTAAAATTTCCAACTCTAACTTGATAAACATCTATATCAATAGACTCTCTACCGATTGTGGGTTGATAATCCTTTTTATTTAAATTAGCCGCCATTTCCAAGGCATTTTGTTTATAATAAAAAAGGCCAACCCTAATTAAGGTTCCACCTTCATTATTCTTTTTAGTAGATGAATTTATGTCTTCCTTTTTTAATTCTCTTCTTAAGACTTCTACCTGGTTAATCTTTTCAAAAGGACCTAAGAATACACTATACATCTTTTGTTTCTTCTTTTTTATCTTTTCATAAGAATAAAAACCCTTCGATCTTAATTCAGCTAAAAATTTACTTGCATTTTTTTTAAATACAAAAGTACTCACTATAACAAAGTGCTCTCCCTCTTTAGTTTGGGCAGACTGAGTACTAACAATCTTACTATCCTTTATTTCGTTATTAATATTTTCCCTATAAACCTCCTTTTTCTTAACTGGATTAATCTTAACTACATTATCCAGCGTATTGAGTGTGTTGCTAGGCGCTTCATTAGGCATTTCATCAGCTAACTCTTTTTTTTCAATTTGATCAACCTTAACCAGATCATCTTTATTCAGTTCTTCAGTAAATTTTTCAATAGATACTTTACTAGCGATAGGGACTTCTTCCTTATAAATACTCTTTTCTTCTGTAATATTCTCAAAGATAGGCTTGTCTTCTTTTTTTTCTGTTATTTTTCCAACTAATAAGGCAGGCTTATTCTTAGAGCTGTAAAACTGCCATATAAAATAAACCCCAATTGAAACTACACCAAATAATAGAAAGATAGTCACAAATTTAAGGAGATTACTATTTTGTCTCGATCTTTTTCTTAAAGGAATTGTCTTAATAGTGGATGATCTTTTTATCTCTCTTTGTAAAACAGAGACATCTTCTTCAGGCATAGAGTCCTTTGGTATCATGTTTATATTTTTCATGCTTACCTCCTCTTTATGCCTTGCTAGATACTCCTCGCCAGGCAAACTTCCAAAAGTTATAAAATAGCTTTTTTACTTTATGACTGTTGGAAGTCTTTTGTTTTTATTAAATTAACACCCTTTAGGCAAACTTTTAACTCACTTATATTGATCCAACACCATATCCCACTTATTTTGAGCCTTTAATATTAATTCAACAAGTTCTCTAACAGCTCCCCTTCCTCCCTTGGCAATAGTAACTATATCTACAATCTCTTTAACCTCAGCAACTGCATCTGCTACAGCCACAGATAAACCAGCTTTCTTTAATATAGGTAATTCCATTAAATCGTCGCCAATACAAGTTACTTCCTCATCGGAAAGACCATACTTATTCAGTAACTTACGATAAATCAACAATTTATCTGATACGTCTTGATGTACCTCCATTATATGCAAATCTTTAACCCTGTTAATAACTATCTCTGAGTCTCTACCCGTTATTATCGCTGTTAATAAACCAGCAAGATGGGCTAATCTTATACCAAATCCATCCTTCACATCAAAGACCTTATATTCTTCACCGACAGTATTACCGTAGATAATCCGACCATCAGTTAACACACCATCTACATCCATAATGATCATTTTTATCTTTTTAGCCTTTTCATAGATTTCTATCATTTTTTAATCATAACCTAACCCTTTTTATACTACTCCAACTTAGGTTTTTCTAAAATAATGCAGGTTAATTTTGTAACTAACTGTTAAGGCACAAAGTAGCAAAGGCACAAAGGAAAAAACAAAAAAAATCTTAAAAAAACTTTGTGTTTCAATGCCTTTATGCCTTAACATGCTGGTTTTAACCAACACAATCACTTGGAAAAACCTAAGTTGGAGTAGTATACTAGTCATCTTTCCAAAATAAATACTCTATTCCCTAGGGCAAGAGAAGACAAAAATTTTGCTGGAGTGAGTTATTTAGTAGGCTTTTTGTAAATTTTTTTAGCACAGATTCCCATAAAAATTGCCTCTGTTTGAGCGAAGCGAGTTAGGCAATTTAGGGAAGCAAGCTTAGAAAATTCAAAAAGACTACTTCAACGAACGAAGCAAAGCTTTTTGTCTTCCTACGCCCTGCAAGATTAATTTGGAAAGATGTCTACTATACCTTATCCCTGTCCCCGTAAAAGTCTCACTATTATTAACAATATTATAAAACAACAAACAGTTTAATTCCGTCTGGAATAGCCCTAAAGTAAAAAAAACTATTTTAAGGCTATTCCAGGCGGAATTAAACAACATTCGCCCTTAACAAATCGTGGATGTGGATTATCCCTTCTGGTTCTCCTCTGTGATCAACCACCATTAGAGTAGTAATCTTTGAACCTTCCATTAATTGAAGGGCCTTAGCTGCCAGCTCATTTTTGTCAATAACCCTTGGATTATGGGTCATAAACTCTTTGGCAACAAGATCTAAAGGTTTTTCTTTTTTCTCAAGTATCCTTCTCAGGTCACCATCAGTTACTATTCCAACTAAGATATTATCTTTGTTTACTACACTGGTAGTCCCTAATTCTTTAGTCGTCATCTCTAAGATTACATCCTTCATTGCTGTATCTTCAGTTACTAATGGAATCCGTTTACCTTTATGCATCAAGTCCTTTACCTGAATTAATTTTTGTCCTAACTTTCCAGCCGGATGAAAGGCAGCGAAATCATCTTCTTTAAAACCTCTCTTTTGAAGTAAAGATATAGCAATTGCATCTCCTAAGGCCAAAGCCACAGTAGTACTTACTGTTGGTACTAATCCCATCGGACAAGCCTCACCCTCAATCTCTGCCTCCAGGAGAACCTGACTGTGTTTTGCTAAAAGAGAATTTCTATTTCCAGTAATAGAGATCAACCTTACCCCAAACCTTTCAATTATTGGCAGCAACCTCACGATCTCCTCAGTCTCACCACTATTAGAGATAGCAATTATTATATCATCTCTACTAAGAATGCCCAGGTCTCCATGAACAGCCTCTGCTGGATGCATAAATAAAGCAGGGGTACCTGTACTGGAAAGAGTAGCAGCAATTTTTTTACAGATTATCCCCGATTTACCCATCCCTGTTACAACTACCTTCCCTTTACATTCATAAATTAGCTCGATAGCCTTAACAAATTCTTCATCTAATCTCTCTGCTAGATTCGCTATCGCCTCAGCTTCTTTTTTTAGGACTTTTCTTCCATGTTCTAAGATCATGCTTATACCCATTTTTCAATTTTTCTGACAGTCCTGTCAATCTCTTTAAGTTGCCCCAACAACTCCCCTAATGCATCCAAACTGAACATATTCGCCCCATCACAAGGTGCATTTTTAGGTTCATCATGAACCTCTAAAAAAATAGCATTACATGCCCCTGTTGCCATAGCCGCCCTGGTTAGAGGTGCTATAAATTCCCTTTGACCTGAAGAAGAGTCCCCATTTCCTCCGGGTAATTGGACACTATGAGTACCATCAAAGATAACAGGATAATTAAAACCAGCCATTATTGGTAAAGAACGCATATCCACAACCAAATTATTATAGCCAAAACAAAATCCCCTTTCAGTGATTAAGATATCATGGTTACCTGTAGTTTCAATCTTTTCAATGATATTTTTCATATCCCAAGGAGACAAAAACTGCCCTTTTTTAACATTTATCGGCTTACCTGTTGCAGCAACTTTAATAATTAAATCAGTCTGCCTACACAAAAAGGCTGGGATCTGAATTATATCTAAAACTTCTTTCGCTTGCTCAATTTCAGCAATTGTGTGTACGTCTGATAAGACTGGGATATCCAGCTCTAATTTTATCTGATCTAATATCCGTAGTCCTTCTTTAAGTCCTGGTCCACGGTACGATTTAATTGAACTTCGATTTGCCTTATCATAAGAAGATTTGTATATAAAAGGGATTTTATTATCCTCAGTTATTTTTTTAAGAGAATAAGCCAAATTTCTAGAATGCTTTTCTGATTCTATTACACATGGCCCGGCTATTAAAACGAAGGGAGCATCCCCACCGATCCTAATCTTTCCGATCGCTATTTCTTTTGTTAGTCTCATTTTCTCAGCCTATCCTCTTAGTTCTTACTTCCCCAATTTCTCCTTCTTTTTTAAAATTGCCGCCCCAACAAAATCCTTAAAAAGCGGATGAGGGGACAACGGTCTAGACTTAAATTCAGGATGAAACTGACAGGCAACAAACCAGGGATGATCTTTTAATTCTATAATCTCAACTAATTTAAAATCTGGGGAAAAACCGCTGAAGACCATTCCCAACTTTTTGAACCTCTCACGATATTCATTATTAAATTCAAATCTATGTCTATGCCTCTCAGATACACTCGATTGTCCATAGGCCTCAAATGCCCTTGTAGACTTCATTAATCTACAGGGGTACTTACCCAACCTCATAGTTCCACCCATATTCTTTTGGTCTTTCTGATCAAGGAGTATATCAATGACTGGATTTTTGGTACAAGCCGAAAATTCAGAACTATTTGCCTTTCTAATCCCAGCTACATTCCTGGCAAACTCAATAACAGCACATTGCATACCCAGACAGATTCCAAAGAATGGGATTTGTTTTTCCCTTGCCCATCTAATAGCCTTAATTTTACCCTCCACTCCTCTTCCACCAAAACCTCCAGGCACTAAGATACCATCAATATTATTTAAACCTTTCTTTGGCCCGATAGTCACTATCTCTTCAGCATCCACCCCGATCAATTCAACACTACTCTCATTAGCTATTCCTCCATGGGATAAGGCCTCAAAGATACTTTTATAGGCATCTTTTGACTCAAGATATTTTCCTACAATAGCGATCTTTACATGGTGCAAAGGATTCTTTATCTTATTAACCATCTTACCCCATTCTGTTAGATCTCCTTCATTCGCTGGCAAATTTAGCAATTCCACAATAATCTTATCCAATCCCTCTTGTTTAAAAACAAGAGGTACCTCATAAATGGTCTCCACATCTTTAGCTGTTATTACGGCATCTTCCCTTACATTGCAAAATAACGAGATCTTAGACTTAATTGAAGGGGGTAAAAATTTATTTGTTCGACAAAGGATAATATCAGGTTGGATACCTATCTCCAGGAGAGTCTTTACACTATGCTGGGTAGGCTTGGTTTTTAATTCTCCTGCTGCACTTATATATGGTACCAGGGTTACATGAATAAATATCGCATTATTCCTCCCAATATCTGTCCTAAATTGACGAATGGCCTCCAAAAAAGGTAGACTTTCTATATCACCGACTGTCCCGCCAATCTCAACTATCACTATCTCGTTACCTTTAGCAACCTCACGGATACAACCCTTTATCTCATTAGTTATATGAGGCACCACCTGGACAGTGTCGCCGAGATAATCCCCTCGGCGCTCCTTTGATATTACAGAATTATAAATTTTTCCTGTAGTAATATTATTTTTTTTACTAAGAACTATATTGACAAATCTCTCATAATGTCCTAAATCTAAATCTGTTTCTGTTCCATCATTAGTAACATAGACCTCTCCATGCTGAAAGGGGTTCATCGTTCCAGGGTCAACGTTTATATAGGGATCAAATTTTTGCAAGGTAATCTTTAGCCCTCTATTTTCTAAAAGACTACCTATAGCGGCTGCTGCTAATCCCTTTCCTAGAGATGAGACAACCCCGCCAGTGATAAAGATATATTTAGTTTTAAGTTCTTCTTTCGCGTTAATCATAATAACTTAATTCAAAATTCAGTTTTTACTTCATCAGTCAAAATTCATCATTTAAAAATGATAATATTCCATAGCTTTTGATATAAAAAAAATTGAGGATAAGACAATAAATATCCAACCTAAAAGTGGATAAAAATCATTCTCTGTCTCATAAAAAAACCATGGCGTATGTCGTATAAAAGATATGCCCATAAAGGCAATAATTACAGGAAAAAATAAGTATCCAGCTTGAATAATCTTTGTCTGCGTAGTTAATAAATAATATGAATAGCTGTCAAGCCCTAGCTCAATTAACCATAAGTATCCAAAGGCTAAAAATAGGTTGCTTCTTTCTAATGTATATTTTTTGTGTTGAAGATATAAATAATGATGGGTAAAAAATAATAAAATAAAA
>JAZDLJ010000420.1:0-2374 GCA_043802115.1 bacterium
TATTTACCATATTATCCCTCCTCTTTAATTAGTGTCACTAACCACTGACACTAACTTGATTGTACAGGAATTTTTATTTTTTATGCGGTTTTGCGGGTGATGTAGTTTTTAACTCCCTATCTCTTGTATATTTAAAGTTTAGATGAGGGTATTTTCTGGGAATTAGTACTCCATTTAACCCTCACCCCTCTCCCTGAGGGAGAGGGGGATAAAAAATCTGCCCGTAAGACACTAATTTAATTGCACAGAAAAATACTCGTTAATAATGCGTTGTTGCAAGGTAGAGGTTTTTAAATTCATCCTTCTGAATTAATTTATAATAAGTAATTCCTTCATTACAACTCTTACATTTATCCAGACCAAAACTAGGAAAAGGATAATTACACTCTTTACACCGTAATATCTTAGCATGAGCTTTTTTAGGTATATCTACTTGAACATATTCAAAGGAGAATATCGCCTTTTTTTGTTGTAATAGTTCTTTATTGACCTCTTTATGAGAATCTTTTTTGACCTCCATAAAAAACCATTTTTTGATAATTGATTCATTTGGTATCTTATCGACGTCTAGATATACCCGTACACCTTTTTTAGTCTTTTTGTTGTAAAGGGTAATGGCGAATATCCCAAAATCGTATAGCTTAAGCCAACCATTTCCTAATGTACAAGAAGTCATTAACTGTACTGCATCTGCTATACATTTTTTTGATTCGACAACAGCATCTATAAATTGAACATCTCCAAGTTTTTCATAGGCAAATTCTACCATATAGGCGCCTATGATAAGACCAGGGACTAGAGCCCCATGAAATTCTTCAAGTTTTTTTAATAAATCTTCATCTACCGTTTTGATGTATCCCATAAAGTCAATCCTCTTTTATTTTGTTTTACATATTTTTGTGGAATGTGATAGTGAGAAGAATGCTATGGATGTTAAATGAAAGGCACTCACAGGCACATTTTTACTCTTAAATATGTGCCCAGGCGAACGGCAGAAATTTGCTGCGATCCCCAATGGTTGTTTCCATCTATATTTCGCCAGTAACGCAGCAAATATTTTAAAGCTATTTAGTTAATATCCTTTATGTATACTACTCCAACTTAGGTTTTTCTAAAATAATGCAGGTTAATTTTGTAACATACTGGTTTTAATACACAATCACTTGGAAAAACCTAACTTGGAGTAGTTATATATACTATATACATAATAAAAAAAATATTGTCAAGAAAAAACGTATTCTCTTTAAAAAGGATGGTAGCGTACTCCAAATTGGTTTTTCTTGGCATAATTTATGCAAGACTTCTTAGAATACTTAGCGTTTTTTTGGTGGATTTTCCCCTCAGCAATTTTCAATAATTTTGATTTTATATGTCACATTTTTTTAAATTGATCACTATTACTATCAAACTTACCTTAACACATTTTTAGTCCAAGGTGCTGGGTTAAAATCATCAAGTATCTGACAATTTATAAGGAGATCGTGATGGAGATAATAAAAAGTTTAAATTTCTATTAAATTGGGAATATAGATATTTAAGATAGAAAAATGAGTATAGTTCAAACCAGTATGTTAAGGCACAAAGTTTTTTTAAGGTTTTTTTTGTTTTTTCCTCTGTGTCTTTGCTACTTTGTGCCTTAACAGTTAGTTACAAAATTAACCGGCATTATTTTAGAAAAACCTAAGTTGGAGTAGTATAATATTTAGGTTAATAAGTAAAATATCGGGATGGTTCATTTGAGTGTGATTCTGAGGGGTATTCTTTCGGTTTCCTTTCTGCTTATCGTAACTAAATTAAGATTGCAGAGCCCGTAAATACTTGATGTTTCCCCCTAGAGACCAGGAAGAAACTGATGGGCAAAACCGAAACAATTTTTTCTATATCACAGCGATTTGAACCATCCCAAAATATCATTTATGTCCCTAAATAGAACACAAATCTTATTTTCTAGTCTATTTAAAAATGATCAATTCTAACAAAAAAATTAGATTAGCCATTATCCTAACTATAGCCACTTTTCTAACCCTTTATCTTACCAACCTTTTTATCCCCTTTGGCCGATCACCTTTTTCTGGCTTTACAAAAGAAGAATTAAAAACAAGAATTGATGGTGATTACGAGAATCTCAAGGAGTCAATTTTTAAGATGGATTCCTTGCTTAGAAAGCTAAGGGAGAATAAAGATATCTTTTCTTGTCATGATTTAAAAGACCTTAACCTTGATGATCGCGAAAAGATAAACAATACAAAAAACCTTATGATTTCAATTTTGATTTTGTAACTGATTCATCGCTTGTCTGTTCTGAACTTGTGTATAAGGCGTACCTGCCGTCAGAAAATAAAAAGGGGCTAAATCTTCCTTTAGTAAGGCAAGC
>JAZDLJ010000430.1:0-2589 GCA_043802115.1 bacterium
ACAGAGGCAATTTTACGGGAAGCTGCACTAAGAAAATTTATAAAAAGCCTACTAATAACTCACTACAGCAAAATTTTTGTCTTCTCTTGCCGCTAGATACTTAGAGAATACGGTATTTATTTTGGAAAGATGTCTATTATAAATTATAGTGTCAGTGATTAGTGTCAGTGTCAAGTAAAGGAGATGGTTTATTGATTATTGGCAGTATCACTAAACTAGAAAGGAGATTAATAAAAAATGGCAGAGGAAGAAAAAAAAGACAAGGGTGCAGAGCCCTCATCTATAGGAGCAATACAGGTAAAGGGTAAATCATCAACAAAATTAATAATTATCGTTATAGTGGTCTTGGCCCTATCAGGAGGTGGATATCTTCTTTTAACTAAACAATTATCAAAAAAAGGAGCTACGGAAGATAGTGAAAAGACTGATCAAAAACAACCTACATCAACACAAGAAGGTGTTCTTGGTCCTACATATCCAATGAATACCTTTATTGTTAATGTTTCGGGTCCAAGTGGAAGTAGGTTTCTAAAAGTAAATATGGAATTTGAACTTGAGAATGGAGAATTAAATAAAGAACTTGATTCAAGAAAGTCTCAAATAAGAGATACATTGATTGATTTATTGTCGAGCAAAACTGTAAGTGAGGTAAGTAGTTCACAAGGGAAAAAAGGATTACGGCGGGAGATATTGTATAAGCTTAATAGTTTTTTAATTACTGGCAAGATAAAGAATGTATTCTTTACAGAATTTGTGATGCAGTAAAACAATGATCAATTGGCATCCTTCATTTGCCAGTTTACATTTCTACTTGAGATTGCTTCGTCGTTACACTCCTCGCAATGACAGAAAAGGACATCCAGCTTGTCATTGCGAGGAGGCTAGCCGAAGAAGCAATCTCGTATTTATTCAAAAAGTGTAAACTATTTTTGGCCTTAAATGAAGGATGCCAATCAATTATCAGTAAAGTCGATGATCAACTTAATCCTTAATAACAAAGAACTAAGAATGAGATTTATAGATGAAACCAGGTGAAATAGAATCTGAGAGAACTCATGGCCTAGATGTCCCGACCTTTAAAAGACAGGGAGGACAAAAAAATATAATAGATATCCATTTTTTTAGGGATATCTCAATTCATCTCGTCATAGAATTAGGCGGGACAACTATGACTGTTAAGGATCTATTGGAATTGGGACCAGGTTCAGTAGTTGTTTTAAAAAAGGCGGCTGGAGAATCAATAGATATCCTTGCAAATGGAAAATTAATTGCTAAAGGAGAAATCCTTTTAATCGAAGAGACCTTTGGGGTTAGGGTTACAGAAATTGTAGAACCGATAGTATAAAAGAAAATGATGAAATCAGAAGTAGGAATGATGAAATAAAGAAATTGCTTTTACATTCATCATTCATTAGACATCTTTCCAAATTAATCTTGCAGGGCGTAGGAAGACAAAAATTTTTGCTTCGTTCGTTGAAGTAGTCTTTTTGAATTTTCTAAGCTTGCTTCCCTAAATTGCCTAACTCGCTTCGCTCAAACAGAGGCAATTTTACGGGAATCTGTGCTAAGAAAATTTACAAAAAGCCTACTAAATAACGCTCTCCAGCAAAATTTTTATCTTCTCTCCTAGTAAATATGATATTTATTTTGGAAAGATGTCCATTCATTTAAGGAGATTCCAGTTAAATATGAAAAAGATTCAAAGGCAAATGAAGAGAATCCAAAAAAGTAGTTGGATAGGATTCCTAATGGTAATAAATATTCTTTCTTTACAGTTAAAAAATCCATCTGCTGCAGTTAGAGAGCTTGGTTATGTTCAGGATATTAAAATTGAGCAAGAAGATGTTCAACAAGAAAGTATCAATACCAGGATTATTATGGAGTATAAAGGTAACCCAAAGATGGAACCAAAACATTTCATCTTGCATAATGCTATCGTTATAGAACTCGTAGATAGCTATATTAATCCTCCTAAAAGAAATTTTCCTATTAAGAGTTCAATCGTTAAACGCATTGATGGGTCGCAGTATACTAAAGATACAGTCAAGATAATTTTAAGGCTTTTAGAAGAAAATATTCAGGTGAATTATAGTATATCAAAGTTAGATAATGAAAAGATATTAATAAATTTAACCAGTGTTGGGGAAATCCCTAAAGTTAGCGCTACTGCTACAAAATCAGAGCCTGATCATAGTAAAAATAAAGCCCTTGGTCATAAAGAGAAAAAAATGGCCAAGGTGGATGAAAAAGAAGTTGATGATGTAGATCAGGGATTATCCAGTGAACCATTAAGTAGTGATAATAATTTTTTAGGGGATGAAGAACCTCCTTTAGTCCCTAAACTTCCAGATAATATACTTTCGGCTAGTATAAGGGTAGTAGCATCTTTGGCTATTGTTATGGGACTCATTCTTCTAACCTTTTTTTTCTTAAAAAAGTATAAGGATAAAGCAAATCTTATAGGCCAAAAAAAGAAGGTGATAAAGGTGATTGGAAGTAGCTATCTTGGTTATAAGAAAAGTGTTAGTCTGGTTGAAATGCCAGGAAGAGTTTTAGTCTTAGGAATAACTAATAATCATATTTCTCTTC
>JAZDLJ010000437.1:0-2614 GCA_043802115.1 bacterium
ATCATTTCTAAAGTGTTTAACAAATCATTAGCTAAATTAACATGAGTTACAATTACTACACCTATCATTATTCCACCTCACCTTTTTTGAATGATAAAATCAGAATGATGAATACACTACTCCAACTCAAGTTTTTCTGAGATAATATTAGGTTAGTTTTCTAACTAGCTGTTTAGGCATTCCTACTTCATCATTTATCAAATTCTATTCCTTTATTTCTAACTTTTTCAGTAATATTTCATTAAACTCCCTTGCTGAATTATACCCCCTTATCTTTAATAACTGATTCCTTGCTGCTACTTCAATAATAATTGCCATATTTCTACCAGGGGCTACAGGCATTTTTAACATGGGTAAGTCAACTCCTAATATGTCATATTTTTCCTCTTCAAGTCCTAATCTGTCATAAACCTCATCCTGTTTCCATTCCTCTAAATTAATAATTAACTCTATCTTTTTACTCTGTCGGATAGATGATATCCCAAACAAATCTTTGATATTAATAATACCAAGACCTCTTATCTCCATGTGATATCTAATAAGGTCAGGTCCGCTACCGGTAAGGATATTAGATTGATATAACTTTATATCGACTACATCATCTGAAACCAATCGATGACCTCGTGATATTAAATCTAAAGCACATTCACTTTTTCCAATACCACTCTTTCCTAAAATTAGGATACCTACTCCATAAACATCAAGTAAAACTCCATGAATACTAACTTGAGGTGCAAGATTATCTTCTAGGTAAGGGACTACTTTGCTTATGAATTCGGAACTTGATAGTATTGTTTTAATTATAGGGATAGAGTGTGATCTACACCTTTTTACTAGTTCATACGATATATCTAAATTTTTTGTAATAACAAAACATGTAATTGAAAATTCACATAATTTTTCAATTATATATCTTCTTTGTTCTATGGTTAATGTGTTCAAATAAGAGACTTCTGTATTACCAAATACTTGTATACGCTCAGGATGTAATTGACTGAAATATCCAGCTAATGCAAGTCCTGGTTTTTGAACTCGTGGTTTCTTTATTGTATTATTTAGCCCTTTCTTCCCTGCAATTAGTTTTAACTGTAAAAAATCTTTGTTATCTTTATAAAATTTTTCTACCGTAATATAGGCCATCTAAAATAAGAAGTTGAGAAGATAAGAGTTTGAGAAGCTGAGAAATAAAATCATTTTTCAGCCTCTCAAACTCTTACATCAAATTAATGGTGAATAGGTGAAAGCGAGTATACTACTCCAACTTTGGTTTTTCTGAGGCAATGCAGGTTATTTTTGTAACTAACTGTTTAGGCACAGAGGCACAAAGGGAAAAAATAAAAAAACCCTATGCAAATATAAATTGGAGGTTAGATGTTGGGGCAGGAGGTTGTTTTTACCTGGATTCTTCCTCCCTGATCTTATTCATTATTTCATCTGTATCTTTTGCAGTTAATAATGCCTCTCTAAATAGGGTATTCTTTAAAAGTCGGGATATTTTTGCAAGCACTTTTAGATGATCACCTGCAGAATCTTTTGGCGCTAAAAATAAAAAAAATAAATGAGCTGGCTGATTATCTAAAGATCCAAAATCTACTCCTTCTAAAGAACGTCCGAAAGCTGCAACTATTTTATCTAAATTGTCTAATTTCCCATGAGGTATTGCCACACCTTCCCCGATGCCTGTACTGCCTAAAGCCTCTCTTTCTAACAATACCTTAAGAACCTTATCTTTATCTTTAACCTTTCCTGATTCATATAAAAGATCAACTAATTCCTTTAAGACACCTTTTTTATCTCCTGCTTCGAGATTAGCCTTAATAACGTCTTTATTTAGTAAGTCACTAATTTTTATCATAAAAATCACCTCCTTCTTCTTCCACGCCTTCTTCTGCTTCCATAAAAATATCCTTTAAGCCTGGTTGTTTATGATTTGTTATTATCTCTTTTTGTTTTTTCAATTGTCTGTCTATTTTAGACATTACCTTATCTATCGATAAATACATATCACTAGTCTTCTCCTTTCCATGTAACTTTATACCCTTCGCTGTAATTGTAATCTCAGCTACATGCTCATATCTTTCGATAGATAAGACTATATCTACTTCCGTTATCTTATCAATATATTTTTCTATTTTGCTGATTTTTTGTCTTATGTAGCCTTTTAAAGCATCTGTTACTTCAAGATTTTTTCCTTTAATCACAACTTCCATCTTTTCCTCCTTTTACTTATTTTTTGTGTCTGAAAAAATCGCATTATTAGGCATCTTTCATTTAAGTAAGCTCAAAATAAATACTCTATTCTCTAGGGCACGAGAAGACAAAAATTTTGCTGGAGTGAGTTATTTAGTAGGCTTTTTGTAAATTTTTTTAGCACAGATTCCCGTAAAATTGTCTCTGTTTGAGCGAAGCGAGTTAGGCAATTTAGGGAAGCAAGCTTAGAAAATTCAAAAAGACTACTTCAACGAACGAAGCAAAGATTTTTGTCTTCCTACGCCCTGCAAGAATAATTTGGAAAGATGTCTAATCTCACACAGAGACACAAAACCACAGAGTAAGAATAAAAGAAAAAAAATCAAACAGTAAGCATTATTCTCTGCGGCTCTGTGTGTAAATA
>JAZDLJ010000449.1:0-2213 GCA_043802115.1 bacterium
AATTTACAAAAAGCTTACTAAATAACTCACTCCAGCAAAATTTTTGTCTTCTTTTGCCCCTAGACACCTAGAGAATACGGTATTTATTTTGGAAAGATGTCTATTATACTATAAATTTTACTCAAATTGTATTTTTATTAAATGAGTAACCAAGCAGTAAATATACTTAAAAGTATAACATAAATGGGAGGACGTAGTAGTGAAAACCATCCTAGTTACTGGTGGGGCAGGGTTTATTGGTAGTAATTTTGTAAAGTACATCTTAAAAAAGTATTCTGATTATAAGGTTATTATCCTGGATGCCCTGACCTATGCTGGTAATCTTGATAATTTTCCCAAATGCCTAAAAAACAATTCTCGTCTTGTTTTTTGGCAAGGGAGTATAAGAAATTCTGATTTAGTTAATGAACTTGTATCTCAATCTGATATTGTAGTTCATCTTGCTGCTGAGACCCACGTGGCAAGGTCAATTTATGATGATACAACCTTTTTTGAGACAGATGTTTTAGGAACACAAACTATCGCTAATGCTGTTGTAAAACATCATGTTGAAAAATTTATTCATATCTCCAGTTCAGAGGTCTATGGAACAGCACTCGCCTCTGAAATGGATGAAGATCATCCACTTATGCCCACTACACCTTATGCTAGCGCGAAGGCAGGGGCAGATAGATTAGTGTATTCTTATTTTATCAGCTATGATATCCCTGCTGTTATTGTAAGGCCATTTAATAATTATGGGCCATATCAACACCTTGAAAAGGTTATCCCACGTTTTATTACTAATGCTATACTCAACGAACCTATTATAGTTCATGGAGATGGTTCAAATTCAAGAGATTGGTTGTTTGTTCAGGATCATTGTATGGCCATAGATAAGATAATTCATACAAATACAGAAAAGATAAAAGGGATGGTAATTAATCTTGGGACAGGTAGGGATATTAATATCGTCAATATAGCACAGACAATTTTAAAGAAGATGCCCCAATCACACAGCAATATTCAATTTATTGATGATAGGCCAGGCCAGGTTAAACGACATACTTCTTCTATCCAAAAGGCTGGTCATCTTTTAGATTGGAAGGCAGAAACAGGATTTGAGAAGGGAATAGAGGAAACTATTGGATGGTATACTGAGAATCAAGATTGGTGGGAAAAATTGTTATGGATGAGATCTATACCTATTAAGACAACAAATGGGAAGAGGACTTTTTATTATTAATGAGAACCACATTCTTACCTTTCCACCAATCCTATATAAATGAAGAAGAAATAAATGAGGTAGTTGATACCCTTAGATCAGGATGGATTACAACTGGACCTAAGACAAAAAAATTTGAACAAAAGATTAAAAATTATATAGGATGTGATTATGCAATTGCTTTAAATTCCTGTACTGCAGGTCTGCATCTATCTTTAGTAGCCTTAGGGATTAAACCTGGCGATGAAGTAATTACCTCTCCAATTACCTTTCCCGCGACTGCTAACGTTATAGAACATCAAGGCGCTAAACCTGTTTTTGTGGATATCGAGCCAAAAACTTTAAACCTTGATGTTAACCAGCTTGAAGAAAAGATAACTCCTAAGACAAAGGCCATTATGCCCGTTCATTTTGCAGGTCATCCTTGTGAGATGGATCGTATCTTGGAATTAGCTAAAAAATATAATCTATATGTTATTGAAGATGCTGCTCACGCTACTGAATCCTGCTATAAGGATAGAAAGATAGGAACAATCGGGGATTGTACCTCTTTTAGTTTTTATGCCACTAAAAACATTACTACTGGTGAGGGCGGGGTATTAACTACTAATAATAAAGAACTTGCTGAGAAAATAGAACTATTAAGCCTTCATGGGATTAGTAAGGATGCCTGGAAGAGGTATTCTAATTCAGGATATAAACATTGGGAACTTGTCTATCCTGGGTATAAATATAATATGTTCGATATCCAGGCCTCGTTAGGATTACATCAGTTAGATAAGATTGATGAGTTCTGGGAGAAGAGGAAAAGATATACTCAGATGTATAATGAGGCATTTAAGGATGTCAAGGGTATAAAAACTTTAAATGTTATTAATGATTATATTAGTAAACATGCCTATCACCTCTATGTTATAATTATTAAGATAGAAGAATTAAAGACAACCCGTGATTTAATCATGGATGAGATACAAAAACAAAACATTGGTGTAGGAATCCATTTTCGAGG
>JAZDLJ010000464.1:0-14411 GCA_043802115.1 bacterium
ATTATAAAGTCTTCCAAGCAACTTTCCATTGAAGACCTTGAACATTCCTATATCCATCTGTGATTGATTAAACTTTTGGCAGATTTTTTTAAAAAAAATTAAAATTTATAACACATTGTATTTTTATAATTTGTGACAAAAAATCTATAAATGTATAAGAGCGTGAATGAATTAATCATTATTGGTAAAAATATTTTAAAATCTAATCCCAGAAACCTATGCTGATAGGACAAGTTTAGTTTCAAATATCTTAGGGAGTTACAATGGATTAATGTTTAGGGTTCTGGGTTTGACTAAATTCATTGTCACTTCCTTTTTTTAAGAAAAAATAAAAAATATTCACTTGGCAATTAATTTTGATTACTAGTTAAGGAACAAAATTTCTTTACCAAACCCAGATGAAAAAGACTAAATCAAAACAAAACCAGAATAATCAATCTATATCTTCAAGCAAGCAAATAGCACTGATAGATTGGACCACTGTACATTATCTATTACCTGTCTTTATTAACAAAAATATTTTTCCTCAACAATCAGGCACTATCCAAGATATAAAAAATATCAATTCAGATTTAATCATAGAAAACAATTATCTTATCAGAAAATACCAAGGATATTCCATTGGTGTTCCAATTCAGATTATTCCAGATAAATCTTTAAAGATTCCAGAAATTAAACTCTATATCCTGGCACACAAACTTACTTACATAATCCTTGCAGAGGTCTTTTTCCAGAAGAAATTTACTAATCTGATTATCCCAAAACAAAGACTGGTAGAACTTTTAGGATATACACCAAAGGATAAACAAATATACCAGGATATCAAGATAACTCTAAACTCTTTAAATCAAGTAGATTACCTCTTTGATGAATATGAATTCACCAAAGACAGGATAATTAAAACTGACAATCCTCAAGCAGTTGGTAGTTTCATATCTAATTTTAAAGATGACCACAAGTTATTCATTTTTGATGTTAATGAAAACTTTGTTGGATGTATTCAAAATTTCTTCTCAAAAGAGGACAGGAAAAAAACAAAAGAAGAAAGAGAATCAATTTTTCAAAGAGGATATTTCAAATATCCATTGAGTTCCCTACTCCTGATGAAAAACTATTCTGATAGTCAATATCTTTTGACTCAGTTTCTCTTGAAAGAAAAAGGAAACAACAAACTGAAAGAAGATGGTTTCAAAGTGATTGCCTTAAAAGTTGAAAGATATATCAAGGAATCAAATATCCAGGATAAAAGGATATCAAATTCTTATTCAAGGTTCCTTTCAACTCTTGAAAATATTGAGATTATTCAAAAGACAATTCCAACACTGGATGAACTTAAAAAGCTGAGACCTTCAATTGGTTTAAAAACAATTTTAAGAATCTGGATAGTAAACCCAGTTGAAAAACTTGAAGAAGAGATTCAAAGAATCCTTAAAAAGAGGAAGTAATCTTTTATGTGTCAAAAAGTGTTGAAAAGTAATCTTTCAGAAACAAAAAGTAATCTTTGGGATACATTTTCTCTTAAAATTGAGTTTGAAACAAGTTATAAAACAAAGAATTAAAAAAGTATAAATTTACTTATATATATTTATAGATATTTATATGAAAACAATCTTGATTAAAAAAAATCAATCTTGTTTTTAAAAACAGGTTCTTGATTTAAAAAATAGATTTTAGTTAAAAAGATTCTAAAAATAGATTTAAAAACTTAAACTACTTTTAAAGCTAATTCTTTAACTAATTCTTTTATTTGATTTTATTTGTATACTTTTCTTTCTTAATGAAGAATAAAATAACTAAAAGAGAAAGGGGGTCAAGGTCAGATGTTAAATGAGACCAGTGAAGTAAAGAATCAAATCTTAATGAGAAACAAAGGAGAAAGGAGATGTCTATAGAAACAACTGAGTTTTTAGAACATAAGATTTATCCAAGGATTGATGTTTCAAAAATATTTAATGATTTAACAGGATTTACTCAAATTGAAAAAGGATTTAGAGCAAATTGTCCAAATTGTGGAGATAAGAAACAACATTTCTATATATACAGAGATAGACCATTTGGATTCTGTTACAGATGTGATTATAGAATAACAATCTGGGACCATCTCAAAGAAAGATATGATTTAACTCAACAGGAGACACTTAGGAAGTTGTGTGAATTAGCAGGAGTTCCATTACCAAAGGACACTCAGATTGATTTTGAAGAATTAAACATGGAACAAGGTAAGACCAAGGCATTGGAGAAGATATTAGAAATTTGTCAAAAAAAATTGGAAGAATCAGAAGAGGCAAAATTGTATTTGAAACAAAGAGGATTCAGTTTAGAAGATGCTAGCAAATTTGGATTAGGATTTTATTCAGAAGGAATAAAAGAAGAGATTGAAAAAATTGGATGTGAAACAATTTCTTCTGATGAGAAGACAAGAGATAAACTTTTAAAAAGTATTACATCAAAGATGTGGACAAATAGAATCATTGGATTATGGAGAGATAGAGCAGGAAGGGTATTAACCATCTGGGGTAGAACTATATTTGATGAAGAACCTAAGTATTGTTATCTCTCAGGTGAACCTAAATCCAGTCCATTTGGGATTGATAGAATTAAGAGGAAAGATGAAGTCATAATTGTTGAAGGGATATTTGATGCACTAACACTTATTAAGAATAAGTTTGATGCAGTTGCAATTGGAGGAAATGTTATTTCAGAAGAACAAATCAAAAGTTTGGTTAAATCAGGTATCAGGACTATAACTTTAAATTTAGATAATGATGAACAAGGTTTCAATGGCACTGATATTAATAGTGAAAAATTAGAGGCAGCAGGGATAAAGACCTATGTCATTAGTCCTGATGAATTAGGAGGAGTTAAAGACCCAGATATCTATTTAAGAACTAATAAGGTAGAAGATTATGAAAAGCTATTAGATAAGGCAAAAAGTAGTGCAGAATGGAAGATAGATTATCTTGCCAAGACTTGTGATAAAGGCACTGCCAAGGGTAGAGATATTATTTTATCAAAGGGAATTGAATTTCTGAATACAGTTCAGGACTCAATTTCATATGAAGAAGGGATTAAACATTTAAGTTTGGTTCTTTCTGTAGATAAGAAGAGCATAGAAAACAAATGTTCTGAACTCAAGGATAAAAAGGTAAAAGAAGAACTTAAGACAACCTTGTTGAAATCAATAAAAGAGGTTCAAGAAAAGATATCAGATAATAAGATAGAAGAGTCAGAGAGATTATTAGAGAATGGTCTTTATATGTTGAAATCAAAAAAATCAAATGAAAGAGTTGAATTCTTTAATTGGGATAGATTGTTACAAGAAGGCAGGTCTTATTCTTGTCAAGGGAAGGAGACAGGAATTGTAGACTTGGATAGGGTTGTGAAGATTATGCCAAAGGAATTGGTGATTCTTGGGGCCAGACCTGGGCATGGGAAAAGCAGTTTTGCCTACAATCTATACTTAAATTTTCTGGAGAACAATCCTAATGAGACCTACATATTTTGCAACATGGACGTTTCATCTACTGTCCTCATGTCGAGACTGGCAACCATTAAGGTCAAAAAGGATACTGATAAAAGTCATTCTTATAAGAATGTCCTATCTTGTTTTCAATCTGGAAAATTTGCAGAAGAGGTAAAAGATGCCTTTGAATTTTTCAAAAGATGTGGGGAGGAAAGACATCTGGCAATTGTTAACAAACCAAGTTATACAGTTGAGCAGTTAATTGGATATGCTGAAATACTATCAAAAGAGAGTAAACCTATAGGAGCAATATTTATAGACTATATGGAGTTAATTGGGTCTTCAATGAAACACCCTAATGAAGAGTTGAGAGTATCTTATATAGTCAATCAGCTTAGGATTGCCAGTGAAAGATTAAATACACCAATAATTGTCCTGGCACAAATGAATAGAGCAAACATAAAAGACTCCAAGAAGCCTGAGAATAGATTGCCTACATTAGCAGGATTAAGGTACTCAGGTAGGCAGGAACAAGAAGCAACAACAGTTCTGGGTTTATTTAACATTGATGTTGAAAGAATTGAGGCTGAACAAGAAGAGGATAAAAAATCTGCTTTATCATCTAAGGATACTATCTTAGAAATAATTCCTTTAAAAAATAGAGGGGGAGAGACTAACAAGAGAATCAAGGTTAATTTTGATATGGTAAGTGGTTATATTTCCAATAAAAAGTCAGGGTTTGGGAAATAGGATTTGATTTTGTTGTTAAAAAATTGATTCAAATGAATGCAGATCTGGGAGGATTAATTATAGATAGATTAGAATTTAAAAGGCAACTTCATATTTAATTAAGTCCTTCGGTCTGTTCTGGGACTTAAAAAAGAGTGCTTAAAAACATTCTTTAACAAGAATTTGTTGATGGTATTTGTAATATGAAATCTCGTTATTTTTTTAAATCTATAATTATTAGAAGAGGTTAACTACATGACTCAAAATAATATCTTAAACATAGCAAAGAATACAGAAATGATTAATCAAAAACTAATGGAAGGACAAGAGGTTATTCAAGAAGAAGATAATAGCGCTATTATTTCAAAAGATTTAGCAAAACCAGGTTTTACTACTAATGGGAACACCTTTGGAAGAGAGTTCAGGTCAAATGAGAATGTTATTTGCAAGGTTGAAGAAGATTATAATGAAGACTCTGATGAAAACCAATTGCTAACTTTGAATGATTACGAGAAATATCCAGCAACAATTGAAGACCTACAAAAGTATATAAAAAATCATGAAGTAATGTTAGAAACTCAAAAGGCTTTTTTAAAGAATATTAAAAGCATAAAAACGGCTCAGTTAACATATAAAGCCGTTCTTAAGAAAGCCCAAAATGTGGCTATTCTAAAATTGGAAGCAGAAAGAAAGATGGGGGAAATTCTAGAGGAAAATATTCAACACCAAGGTGGAAGACCTTCTAAAAACGGTTCTGGACAAGGAACTGTTTTAAAGGATTACAATATTTCCAAAAAACAATCTCAAGGTTTTCAAGCTGTATCTAAAAATCCAGAAGTAGTAGAAGAAGTGATAGATAAGGCTATTAAAAGAGGTGAAATCCCTCTTACAAAAGATGTTGTTAAACAAGTTCAAAAACAGAAGGTTGCAGAATCAAGAAAAAAGATGGCAGAGGAAGGGGAAAAAATAAAATTGAATTCTAAAGATTGTAAACTAATCTTTGGGGATTTTAGAGACAGTGATATTGAAGATAACTCAGTTGATCTAATTCTGACAGACCCTCCATATCTTGAAGAATTTTTACCTCTTTACTCAGAACTTGCCAAATTTGCTAAGAAGGTATTAAAACCACATGGTTTTTTAATTACATATCTTGGACATATTCATTTACCAGAGGTTTTAAAAAGGATAGAAGAACAGTTAGATTATTACTGGCAGGTTTGCCTGAAACATTCTGGAAATGCAGATATAGTATTTAGCAGAAATATGATGTGTTGTTACAAGCCAATCCTCGTCTTTCAGAAGGGTATCAGTAAGATTGATAGACCTGTAATGGATATGATTCATGGCACTGGAAGAGAAAAGGATTGTCATGAATGGCAACAGGCTGAGGGTGAATTGACACCAATAATTGAATCTTTTACCAAACCTTGTGATTTAATAGTGGATCCATTTTCAGGGAGTGCAACTACTTTGATTGCATCATATAAACTGAAGAGAAGGGCTATAGGGTATGAGATTAATAAAGAGACTTTTAATATTGCTAAGAATAGGATTAGTGCTGTCTTTAAGGAAAATAAATCTAAAAAATCTTAATGGTATGAGTAGGAATAACTAACAATTAATCTGCCAAGCCCTCAATAACAGGGCTTGGCATTCACTAATAATATAGGTAGAATGCGATGAATAGCAGTTTAGCACACATATATCAATATAATCATCAATTCCAAATGGTAGGAAGAATTAACTCTAAAGAAAAATGCCCAATTTGTCATAACAAATTTATTCTTGGTAACAAAGGTCTGATCTGTCCAAAGTGTAAGACAACACCAAAACGTTATTACATAGACCTTCCCTGGACCAAAGAGGTAATTCGAGATGGTAAAAGGGTAAAGATAAAACAATGGAGATACTACACCAGTCCAGAGGGGTATGTCTTCACAAGTTATGATCTGGCTCAGAAGGTTTTAATCCTAATCAACTCTGACATTGAAAAAGAAAGAGAATCTAAAGGAAGATTCAAATTTGACACTGAGAGATATATTTTTGGCAATGGGACTAAACCTCTCAAATTTGAAAACCATATTATGAAATGGCTGGAAAACAAAAAGACAGAGGTGGAACAAGGGAAAAGAGCGCCATCCTATCTTGCTTCCTTAAAAAGGATTATAAAAAAATATATCCTTCCATACTTTAAAGATATTGAATTGGGCGATATCAGGAACTCCCACATTGAGGATTTTGCTCTCAGCCTGCCAAAGCATCTTAAACCTAAAAGTCAAAAAAATATAATTGACGTCCTCAGAGGGTATCTAAATAACGCCGTCAGAAGAGGAGATTTTAAACCCGATGATTCACTGTTTTTCCCAGAATATGATTGTCAACCTTATGACTGGCATTGGGCTGAATTTGATGTCCAGGAAAGGTTATATCAAAATATCCCTGATGAACACAAACCTATCTTTTTCTTCCTGAAGGAAACAGGAAGAAGGCCAGGAGAAGCTAGGGCATTATGGCGGGAGGATATAGATTTTGAGCATAATAGTATAACCATTAAAAGAAATTTTAGTGAAGGTATATATAGAGAAATCACCAAACATAAAAATGTTGATAAAATTTTTGTAGATGACGAACTTCTTGGTGTGTTAAAAAGGATACCTATTATAAATGGTTTTATCTTTCTTAACCCCAACACTAATAGACCCTATACTCAATGGACATTAGATGATTTATATAGACAGGCATTGGAGAAGGCAGGGGTTAAAAATTTAAAACTTTATGAATGGGGTAGACATAGTTATGCTTCCCAGTCTGCTAATAGTGGAGTTCCTGTTGAACTAATTGGAAGTCAACTCGGTCATAAGGATAAGAAGACGACCATGAAATATGCCCATATTGATTTGAAGGGGAAAAAAATTGTTACAGATGCAAGGAGGAAGTCTCGAATATTGTATTTTCAGAAGGAGAGTGGGAAGGAAGAGGTTGTGGGGGAACAAGGTTAAGAATGTGATTAAAATCCCCTCTTAATTTAGTGGTATCTGGTTTCTGAACTGGTTAATTTTATTGTTTGCAGCTTCAAAAGTTGTTTTATTTATAGTAAGTTGTTCTTCTCGTTCAGAATCAAAACCATCTACAAGAGGGTTATTGCAATTATGTCCCTTATATTCTTCTATTATGTTTTTAGCTTTAGTTTTTAAACGAGTACTTATTCTATTGAAAACTTCAATATAGCCTTCTACTAGATTGGAATCGGTTGTGTTTTTAGATATAATAGACTCTGAAAGATCAGTAAAGTCATCATAAGGTAATTCTAGTATGGATTCGCGCCTGCCGTTAGTAGAATTAATTATTTTATAAACAAAAATTCGGTGATCTCCCCAACCAAATGTTATGCCATATTTATCAGGATTATTTTTAATCTCTCTAAATACGTTCTCTAAAGTTAATCGGTCAATTTCTCTATGAAAATCATCAAATGAATTTGAAAATAAATAATTGCTAACTGGATTATTAGTTGAAGGACATATCTTATAGTTACCAATATCACGTCCAGGCAATAATATTGGATTATTATAACCTGGTTCATAAACCTGATAAGAAGGTGCAGGGTCTCTTAAAGGTGGAACAACTTCTTTTGGTGGACATACTTGAGGATGAGTAATATCGTACAACCATATCCCAAATTTCCCTAGATAATCTCCTAATGGAGTATACTCAGTAGCTACATAACCTATAAGACAACCTGTCCCAATAGAAGCGACTGCTAAAGGAGCTGCTACACCTAGACTTACACTTGTTCCTGTCCCTAATGTTGTACCTGAACTTATTGCTGATGCAGCTGATAGTGTGCTTGATGTATAATACGTTATAGGAGTAACTGCAAAGGACATTGAAGAATACCACGTTGCAGGGTCTATATTGGAAAATAAGTTTTGGGTAGTCTGATAAAATTGTAAAGACTGAGGTGCATAGTACGGCAATTGATTCATTGTTTCATTAAGGACTTCAATATTATTGTATCCATAGGAGTCTGTATATCTTCCTGGATTCCCATAACAATACAAATACCTATGCAAACTAGGAGACTCACTTAATTCCCCTAAGTAAGTATCCTGAGTAATAAACCGTCCCTGTTCACCGTCATAATATCTTGCTCCAAAATATAATAACCCATTTTCCTCATCAAATTCCTTACCAGTAAATGTAAACCTGCTAACAGTGGAATTTTTATCTAAGTTGTTCCTAAAATTCCCCCAAGGGTCATAAACCAGAGAGGCTACCGTACTCCCACCGTTCTCGCTCAAATCACTTACAGAACCCAAACTATCATAATGATAATATTGGATACGATTATTTCCTTTATCTTCCAACTTCAACAGTCGCCTTCCATAGGTATATTTTGCAGATACTAAATTATTCTCGTTCTTTTCTAACAATACTGCCTTATCATCATATACATATTTTTTGATTTTTCTGTCCTTGGTATTAATCTTCTTTGTCCTCATCCCATCGTAACGGTAAGAATACAATCCTGTAAATTCTTTTTCTGAATTAGATTTTATAAGACGGTTCGAGGAATTATAGGAAAAACTTGTTCTTGAGATTTTTGTAGATTGTCTGCTTTCTTGTTGGAGAGTATTGCCATTTCGGTCATAGGAATAGATTGTGTGAGATACATTACTGAGAGCAGTGGAGGGTAACAATAGAATAAAAAAGGAAAAAGCTAATAGGTTAACTAATTTTTTTAGCATAAGTTTTGAGACGCCATACTAATTGTATATTCTTACTCAAATATTATTGATGCAAGATATATGCCAATTAACTCTAAATTTGTTAGTATGCTAACAAATTGTTTTATTACATTGATTACAGATAGTTCAATTGAAGAATGTAAAAATAATCATAAATTTTATGATAAGGGAAAAGAATTATGAATTGTGTACCTTTTTGAGAGGTAAAGAAGTTCAGGTTATAATTCTGCTCAAATAGTATTCAATTAACAGTTCCATCTCAGGATCGTTAATGCTCCAGCTTTTGTAACTAATTTATGCTCAATTAGCCACTTTAACTTAATAAATCACTTTTAAAAATAAAATTTAATGGATTAACCTGACAAACGGAAGGATTGAATATTGCCAGAAATTACAGGGAAGTAGACAAGATAATTTTGCAGAGTTCCTACTAAACAAAACCCTTCATAGCTCCAAGGTAGCTCCAACCCAAAAACGTTACCTTGTAACCACTTGATTTTATAATCAAATTTGGCGTCCCCAAGGGGATTCGAACCCCTGTTGCCGCCGTGAAAGGGCGATGTCCTAGGCCGAGCTAGACGATGGGGACAATATAAATACTAAGCCAAGACTTTGAATTGGCTAAAGTAAAAAAGCTATTTTATTTCAGCTAAAAAGATACCTTTGAAATTGGTGAGCCGTGCTGGGTTCGAACCAGCGACCCTCTGATTAAAAGTCAGATGCTCTACCACCTGAGCTAACGGCTCCTAAAGTGAACCATAATAATAGATTAACAAATAATTGTCAATATAAAAATTTTTTTAATAAAAAAAAATATATATATCTACTCCGACTTTAGTTTCCCAAGAGTACCTGGGTCAGCTAAAATCAGTAGGTTAAGGGGTAAAGGCACATCTGCCGAGGTGATGTCTTATTGTAAAACTAATCTATACTGCAAACAGGTTAAAATGATACTTTTAGGTTAGCGAAATATCTACGATTCACCCTCTTTATTGCGAAATTAACACAAGAAAAAGTCTCAAAATTACCCGTTTAAAGTATAAGTTATTGTGGTCAGTTACTTACATCTAACGAATTTTCCCCATCTCTAATATAGGAAGTAGGATAGCGAGATAAATAAAACCAACAACTATAGCCATCATTAAGATCATTATAGGCTCTAATAAAGCAGTCAGGGTATCAATAGTAGAATCGACTTCGTTATCATATGCGTTTGCTATACTTAAAAGCATGTCTTCAAGATAACCACTTTTTTCACCTATGCTTACCATATGAACAACTAATGGTGGGAATAAGGATTTATACTGGTCTAGTTGTTCAGCTATGGTCTGCCCCTCTTTAATCTTTCCATTAATAGAATCAATTGCCTTTAAAAATACTACATTTCCCACTAGATTTTTAATAATATCTAAGGATTGAACTAATGAGACTCCACCTTTTAGCAGGGTAGAAAGGGTTCTGCTAAATCTGGCTATGATTACCTTTTGATTTATATCACCTATTAAGGGAATTTTAAGTTTAAAGAGATCATAGTAGTATCGTCCTTTTTCTGTTTTAATATAGCGTTTAAATATAATAAAAATAATTGATAAACAAATTATTATCAGAAAAAAAAATCTTTTTAAAAAGTCAGTTACCTTAATTAAAAGGACAGTTATTAAGGGTAAGGCTTGGTTGATCTCACTAAAAAAATTTGTTATTTTAGGGACAACAAATATTAACAAAAAGGATAAAACAAATATAGCAACTAAGGCCATAATAAGGGGATAGGCTAAGCCAGCCGTTACCTTATTTATAACATTTATTTGATTTTCAAGGTAATCACCCAGTCTTTCAAGGATAGTCTCAAGAGAACCACTGCTTTCACCAGCCCTGATCATATTGACATAAAAATTATCAAAAAGATGTCCTTGTCCTTCAAGGGTATTAGCCAGGCTATTACCTGCTTTAACTTTTTCTTGTACCTGAATAATAACCTTTTTTAGTTCTTTATCTTTTGCCTGGTCGTTGATAGCTGTAAGGGCAGGGACTAGAGGTAAACCAGCCTTTAGAAGCATTTGTAATTGCCTTGTAAATACAGCTATTTTTTTTAATCTTCCTTTACTAAAGGAAAAACCACCCTTACTAATAAATTTTAAGCCTATATCTTTATAAGATTTTTTTTCTGAGATTGTTTGAAGTTCAATAATAAAAAAACCGCTATTACGTAAACTTTCCCTTACTCCTCTAGCGTTTGCTCCTTCAATTTCTCCTTTAACTTCTTTCCCTGTATTATCTAAGACTTTATAATAAAAAGCAGGCATATTTCATCCATTATTTTTTATTTCATCATTCTGATTTTAGCATTTAAAAACATTCAGTTGCCATCTTCCTGAGTAACCCTTAATATCTCATCAATAGTTGTAATCCCACTTATAACTTTTTGAATCCCATTTTGTCGAAGTGTAACCATACCTAATTCAATCCCTTTCTTCTTAATTTCGTTAGCATCACATCTTTTTATAACCATTTTTCTAATTTCATCATCTAAGGGTAGCAATTCATATATACCTATCCTTCCCTTGTAACCAGTTTGTAGGCATTCTTTACATCCTTGACCTTTCCATAAGATATTATCATTCAGTAAAGATATATCAATCCCTACCTCTGTTAAGGAGTCTTTAGTTGGAACATATATCTTTTTACAGTTGTCACAGATACAACGTACTAACCTTTGAGCGACTACTGCATTAATCGAAGAGGCTAAAAGATACGGTTCGATTCCCATGTCCATAAGCCTTGTTATTGCTCCTGATGAATCATTTGTATGTAACGTACTAAAAACCAGGTGTCCAGTCAATGATGCCTGAATTGAGATATCAGCTGTTTCATAATCACGAATTTCTCCAACCATTATAATATCAGGGTCTTGACGAAGTATAGAACGTAACCCATTGGCAAAGTTAAGATTTATCTTTGGCTTTACTTGAATTTGACATATGCCGTTTAGCTGGTACTCAATAGGATCTTCAACAGTAATGATATTTTTTTCTGTCGAGTTTATTTTATTTAAGGACGCATACAATGTAGTAGTTTTACCGCTCCCTGTAGGACCTGTAACTAAGATAATGCCATGGGTAGAACGAATTGCCCTTTCGAATTTTTGGAGGACACTTTGAGGCATGCCTAATTCTTCTAAGTTAAAGAGAAAGTTGGTCTTGTCAAGCAACCGCATAACTACCCTTTCCCCAAAGGCTGTGGGGACAATAGATACCCTGATATCAATAAGACGGTTCCCTATTTTTATAGCAATCCTTCCGTCATGAGGTAAACGTCTTTCAGCTATGTTCAAATTAGCCATGATTTTGATCCTGGATACGATAGCAGCATGGTATTTAAGAGGAGGGGTTACTATTGTGTAAAGGATACCGTCTATTCTAATCCTAACCCTTAATTCTTTTTCAAAAGGCTCTAAATGGATATCGCTTGCCCTATCTTTTATTGCTTGAGCTAAGATAAGATTAACAAGTTTTATAATAGGGGCTTCATTAGCACTATCCAATAGATCTTTATCTTCTCCAGTCACCTTTTCTTCTAACTTTTTATCTAATAAGTTACCATCACTTGTATCCATGTCATGGATCATTTTTATAGCAGAATCAGGTTTTTGTTGATACAGTAAATTAATAGCTTTAGTTATCTCTTCTTGAGTAGAGACTACTGGTTTAATCTCAAAGTTGGTAAGAAGTCTAATGTCATCAAGGGGATGTAGATTTAATGGATCGGCAGTGGCAATAGTTAATTGATTATTCTTAAACTCGATGGGAACTACTAAATACCTTTTAGAAAAGGCAAAAGGGATATTACTAATTATATCCTGAGGGATAGAATCTTTATTTATCTTTATTTTATCTTGAAAAGTTAAATCAAATTGAATGCTTAAGGCCTTTAAAATATTTTTTTCATCAACTAACCCCATATTTATTAAGACATTACCTAATTTTTTATTTTCTTCTTTCTCTTTCTGTATTTTTAAGCCCTTTTCTAACTCCTCAATTTTAATATAGTTTTCTTTTAAGAGGATGTCTCCAATCCGTTTGCCTTTTTTCATATTAGACACCATTTGTTTATAGAGATATTAATACTATTATCATCCCTACTGTTGTTAAAAAAGATATATATAATCCTATTTTAAATGACATTGGGTCATATTTAAATACAAGCTCATGCATTCCTTTTGTTAGATATACTGCCCGGAAAATATCATTCGCCTGTAGTATCTTTTTTTCTTTACCATCGACTAAAACCTTCCAACCAGGATAATATACATCACTTAGAAAAATTAGACCAGCATTTTTCATAGTTACAAATAATTCAATTCTATTATTTTGGTATCTAATAATATTTATCTTGTTGTCAACACTATCATAATAACAATTCCTAGGATTGCTTAAGATAGTTTCTTTACTGTCTATTATTAGCTGTCTTCGGGGAGAAAAATTTTTGCTACATAATATATCAAAAATCTTTTCTTTCTTGGCTTTTTCCCAACGATAAGAGATAAATATCCTTGGCAAGCATAATCTATTTTTGTAAATATGCACTTTTTTTTTCTCATATACTAAATCAAGGTACTTATTTTCTATTCTCTTAGTTGATAATAGGTATTTTACATTCAATAACCCTAATAATTTTAACCTGCTAGGAATATCTTCTAATGTATATATACGATCTAAAAAATTGATATAATCTGTGAGTAGCAGAGGGGCATTTAAATTACCACTTATACTAGAAATATTATGCATTAAATGGTATTCAGGCAATAATAGATCTAAAAAACTATCTTGGTTTTTATATTCAATCTCATTTATTTTATTAAGATAGCCAATCCTAAAAAGTGAATAATCCTTTTTTAAAAATTGGACTATTTCAGATGATTGGTGATATCGTTCTAATTTTATTAGATTTTCTTCATTAGCCATTGATTTACTACCAAACCAAAAAAGATCAATAATGACTAACAACAAAAGAAGGACGCTAAGTCTGTTTTTATCACCTATCTCCCTTATTTGTAAGCCAATAATCACTAAGCCTAATAAACTTAAAATGATAGGGATGTATATATCAGGATTAGAAATTTTTAAAGAATTGTAAATCTGATCATATAATCTGTCGACCATTTTAAGGTAATGATCTAAAGATTTTTGATGGATCGGATTTTCGAATATGTTTTGTTCTACATAATGCTTACCAAATTTTATTATCTTGGGTTTAAATAAGATTATATTGGTGATTACTATTCCATACAATGTAAAAGTGATGAGCCAAAGCAGGATTATGGTTGCAAGAGTCCTCTTAGAATTTTTAAAAGAAGATTGTCTTAGTAGAGATTCAAAACCATTAGCTGCTAAGACTGCCCCAGCAAAAGCTGTTAAACTTAGGAATCTAGCAGGACATCTAAACAAACTAATGCCTGGAATAGTAAATAA
>JAZDLJ010000471.1:0-4444 GCA_043802115.1 bacterium
ATATAAAAATTAAAGATATCTTTACTCATTATAAGTTAAACACTGATCCAGACTATACCTTACTCCTATTTCAAATATATAAGGTATGGGAAGAGCAAACAAAGGAGATTAAAAACGCTAATCTAGATAAGATTGTTGCCCTGGAAAATTATATTACCTGGATTATTGCTAATATAGAGTATAGAGGAGTTGGAATTGAAAGATATCAAAAAATTAAGGAGACCATTCAAGGACAAGATGAAAAAACAATAGCAATCATTAACCAACTGTTTAGTAAAGTTGATGGAAATCGTCTTCATCCTAATATAAACCAACTTGGCAATACAGGACGTATCTTTTATGGCCTCCAAACTTTGCCTAAAAATACCTTGTTTCGTTCTCTTGTAGTTCCTAACGATGGATATGTTTTTATTCTAGCCGATTACTCCCAATTCGAGGCAAGAATAGCAGCTGGATTATCTAAGGACAAAACTAGCATAGCAATATTTCAAAATGGAGGAGATATCTATCTAAGATTAGCAAACATTATTACTGGTAAACCTGAGAGTGAATGCACCAACTTCCGAAAAATAACAAAAATTATCTTTTTAGGATTGTTAAACGGGATGACAGAATATGGCATTCAAAAAGAATTATCCAAGATTGAAGATATTTCTTTAGATAAGATTAGAGAATTAATGAAAAAAATCGATACAACTTTTCCTGATATAAGAAAGTGGCAGGATAATGAAGTAAAAAAGGCCTTACAGTTAAAATATGTTACCACACCATTAGGACGCAGAAGATCCTTTGAATCCCTTATTATGGAGTCAGACGCAATCAATAAGATTAAAAACTTTCTACTTCAAGGTACTTCTTCAGATGGATTTAAATTAGCGCTCTGCTTAATTGATAAAAAGTTAAGAGAGCAAAATCTGGATGCCCATATTATCCACATAGTCCATGATGAGATTATTATAGAAACAAAAAATGATAATCAGATAATTTCAACAGTTAAAGATATCATGAAAACTTACATGGAAGGCATTTTTAAAAAAATTGTCCCAGATGTACCTTTTGTAGTAGAGCCAAAATGTGTAAGCTGTTGGGATTCAAATTCTACGATTAACGAGAAACAGACTGACAATCGATTTGAAAAATCTTTAGAACAAATATAATGATAAAAAAATTAAATTTTAAATTCTTATCAATAACAAATCAAAGGAAAGGAGGTGCAAAAATTATGTTATATACAAATTCTATAGCAGTAGCAGTAAATACCGAAGATTACCAGCAAGTAAGGACAATTTGTGAGACGAGAAAGATTTCTATGAGCCAATTTTTTAGAGAATTACTTGCTAAAGAACTCAAGGGAGTAAACAACACTTCTAATGCAGCAAATCTCGATGACAATTTTTTCGAGAAAGAAATAACATTATAATTTATAGCTAATTACTTATGTAATTACTCAGTCCTAATTGTCCGATAGGCTGAGTAGTTACAATTTTTTAAAAATCATACTGGATTAAATAATATTATATTTAGGAAGAAAATTCCATTAGATAATTTGACTAAGAGGAGTAAACCAATGCCAATGAATAAAATGCAACAACTATTAAAAACTACCTTTGGCTTTGATCAATTCCGACAAGGTCAAAAAGAGGTTATCAGTAAACTTATAGATGGTAAATCAGTCTTGGCAGTATTTCCAACCGGTGGAGGAAAAAGTCTCTGTTATCAACTACCAGCTCTCTATTTTAATGGATTAACCCTTGTCATTTCACCGCTTATTGCTTTAATGAAAGATCAGATCGACTTTCTCACCTCAAATGGAGTTAAGGCAGCCCGACTTGATTCCAGCCTTGATCTTAAGGAAACTAATAAAGTCTGGGAGGATATTAGAAACGGAAATTTAAAACTACTCTATATAGCGCCTGAACGGTTTAGTAATGAAAGATTTTTTGAGAGCATCAAAACCAAAGAGATCAGTTTATTAGTTATTGATGAGGCTCATTGCATCTCTGAGTGGGGACATAACTTTAGACCCGATTATCTTAAACTAGCCAAGATTGCCAATGATTTGAAAATAACACGAGTCTTAAATCTAACTGCCACAGCAACTCCAACAGTAGCCAAGAGTATCAAAACCGTCTTTAAGATTAATGATGAAGATTATATCAATACTGGCTTCTATCGCCCTAATCTTGAGTTAAGAATTACACCTTGCAATAAAAATGAACGGGACAATCTCTTACTTAAAAGACTTAAAGACCGACCATCTGGAGCTACAATAATTTATGTAACTCTTCAAAAAACCTCTGAGCAAGTAGCCAACTATCTTCAACAAAATGGATTTGAGACAAGATTTTATCATGCAGGTATGAAACCAGAGGATAGAAATAGTGTCCAGAATTGGTTTATAAATTCAACTAAGGCAATTATCACAGCAACCATTACCTTTGGAATGGGGATAGATAAATCAGATATCCGTTACGTCTATCACTATAACCTTCCTAAATGTATAGAAAGTTACGTTCAGGAGATAGGACGAGCAGGTAGAGATGGACTAAAATCAATCTGTGAGATGTTCGCCTGTCCTGATGATGTTATTACCTTAGAAAATTTTTCCTATGGCGACACACCAACTATAGAATCCATACAATCACTCGTAACAGAACTACTCTCTCTTGGCGACGAATTTGCTATCTCAATCCATAAACTATCCTGCAAACATGATATAGGAAAGAATATAATCTCTACCCTTTTAGCCTATCTGGAAATCTCAGGGATTATTACATCTAAAAGTCCATTCTATAATACATACAAATTTCAACCATGCAAACCATCAAAAGAGATCCTAAAACGATTTGATCAGAAAAAGGCAGATTTTCTCCACAAACTCTTTAGTCAGGCAGTAAAGGCAACAACCTGGTTCACAATTGACATAGATAAAGCAGCTCTAACACTCAATGTAAAACGAGATATAATAATATCCGCACTAAACTATCTTGAAGAACAAGGAGATCTTATTATAAATGCCACAGAACTATTTCATCAATATAGGAAAGAAAGAACTCAATATAACATAGATATCCTTATTCAAAAATTAACTGAGAAATTCTTTAATTCAGAGAAACGCCATATAGAGAGAATCCAGCAGATACTCAACCTATCCCAAAGTAAAGACTGCCTTGTCTCAGCTATCCTGAATTATTTTGGTGAGAACTTTGATAAAAAATGCGGACATTGTAATAGGTGTCTGGAAGAAATAATCCCTCAAATACCTACTTATAACAAGTACAACATAGGAATAAAGGAGCAAAAGTTATTACAAACAATAGCAACAGAAAAACATCCAGTATTATCTACACCCAGACAATTAACCCGTTTTCTTTGCGGATTATCCTCACCAGCAACCAGTTATAATAAGCCATCTCTTACTAAGCATAATTTATTTGGAAGTCTGAGTGAAGTGCCTTTTAAAGAGGTGTTGGAATTTGTGGAAAGGAATATTTAGAGATAATTCAGAGCCATAGGCAGGCATAACTAAAAAGTAACAGGAGGTGAGAAAATGGAAGTAACTATAATAGTTGGAGGGACTTATAAATATTGTGAGGACTGCGGAAGAGTGGTAAAAACAAAAGTCATTTGGATTGGCGGAACAATAGAACTTAAAAATGGCCTAGTCGGTAAACTAAGGCGAATAAAATGTACTATCTGTGGGCATGAGTGGGAGACTATTGAATTGATAAGAAAGATACTTGAAGAAATGATGGCAATTAATCAAGGCTAATCTAGGACAAAGAAGAGTGGAGTGGTAATATTCTTACTATCTCTGCTCTTCTACCTGTTTTTTGTAATGTGGATATTTTGAGAAGATATGGTAATTATTTCTTTAAATTTGTTCTTTATGTTTGGTATTAAAATTACATTATTTCAACTAGATATTTTTTTATTATAAAAAAAGTTGCTATTAACTGGAAGAAAAGAGTATATTATATCTATAGTTAGATTATATGTGAAATTTTCAATTAGATATCAAGAATTCTTTAACTTTTTGTTAAGGATTAAGTTTATAGGTTATTATCTTCAAATATTTCATCTGTTCTTTTAAATTCCATTCTACCTTAAAGTTACTGATAAATTATGTTTTTTAGATATAAAGATTTTTTATCAGGAAGACTTTTTTTCTAAAAGTCCCTATCTTTTTATTTTTTACGAGTTTAAAAAATTAAAAAATAGGGTAAAACTTATAGTTGGAGGGATACATAATGGAAAATAAAGACAAAAAAAATAGAAGAAAAAACCAGCGAAGATATCTAAAAAAAGATGCTGTTGTTGCTTATGTCGAAATCCCATTATTAATACCTAAAGAAACCCTAATAAAAAAAGAGGTATTAGACATAAGCAAAGATGGACTGTCCTTCCTCATCCCAGAAGACGAAGGTAATTTTCTGGTAAATAC
>JAZDLJ010000015.1:0-3596 GCA_043802115.1 bacterium
GCTTTAGCCCTGAAAGGGCGTTATGTATCAGCCCAGGGCGTTGCCCTGGGCTAGTATATAACGCCCTTTCAGGGCTAACAACTTAAAAAATTTCGAGAAGATACAAATTAATTGCCTCCCCTAAATCCGTTATAACCAGAATAAATTAACCCTAATTAAATGCTTAATAATTTCAAAATTTGACTTATTTTTTTATTTGCTCACGGATTACATGGATTTTCACGGATAAAAAAGATAAAAATCCGTGTAATCCGTGAGCTATATGTTTTATTAGACATCTTTTCAAAATAATCTTTATTAACGTAGGAGAGAAGTAAAATTTTTTGTCTTCTCTCCTAGTAAATATGGTATTTATTTTGGAAAGATGTCTATTATATTTTATTGCCAAGACCTAATTCGAGTTAATTTATTAAATTTTTATCCCTAATTTAAAAAAAAATGTAAGATCTTACAATAGGCAGAAAGTAAAAAAGCTATTTTCTGCCTATTGTAAGATCATACACCGCCTTAGTTTCTGTTGCTGAGTTTGCCCAATTAAATTTTATCCGTGCTAATTCAAGAGAACGGTTACCCATTGCCTGCCTTAGATTATCATTTCTTAAGATATTGATTATTGCCTGAGCCATTAGCATAGAATTCCCTACAGGTACAACAAAACCATTATTACCATCCTCTACTACCTCGGGTAATCCCCCTGTATTTGTGACTACTACAGGTTTCCCAAAACCGTAAGCTAACTGGAGCACCCCACTTTGATGCACCTTTTTATATGGTAAGACCACTACATCCGCCTTTTTAAAGTATTCATTAACCTTTGTAAATGGGATGTAAGAAAGATCTAAGGTCACCCTCCTCTTTAAGTTAAAAGAATTAATCTTTTTTAGATAGACCTTAATATCATCAATAGGCTTTCCCACAATCAATAGTTTTGCCCTGTTTGTTTTTTTAATAACCTCAAGAAAGGCTTCTAAAAGATCGTCTAAGCCCTTATATCTTCTTATATATCCAAAGAACAATATATATTGATATGGGTCCTTCTTATCTGAGAAAGATGTGTTTAGGAGGGACAATGAGGATTTATTCAGAGTTGGATTGAAAAATTCATAATTTCCATGAGGGATTACCACAACCTTATCTGGATTTATAAAATTGAATTTTTCGAGGAGCTCTACCTTATTTGCCTTGGCATGGACAATAATAGCATCGCTTGCCTTATAGATATTTTTAAAGATAAGCTTGGTAAAGATTGATTTTTTATGAGAAATAATATTATGGGCAGTTACAATTATTTTTTTCTTATAGAGACATTTTAAAATCAAGATAAGGGAGAGGATTGTTGATGGGTATTGGCTTAATTGAAAATGGATAGCTTCCATATTCGAACAGATAGAAAAGAATCTGAAGAGGGCTGAAGGGGTTGTCTTAAATCTGTTAAAGATCTTATGCATCTCAAGGTTTAATTCGAGGTTTTCAAGCTCATAATTTTTAGCTGTCACTAAACACACCCTCATCCTTTCCGTTAATTCTTTGCAAAGATTATAGGTATAATGGCATATGCCACCCCTACCAGCTATCTCTACTATACAAACCATTTAGATATTCCTTATTTTTAAGTATGGTTCTTATGCAATCTGTGACCAAAAAAGGTAAAAAAAGTATTAATTAAGTTGGGGACGACGCTGTCCCCAACCCCCTGGGATGTAACGCTTTATGGAATACTATAGATTTTTTTCAATCGTTGGCAAACCTAGCTTTCTCCATTACTATATCAAAAGTAATTAGTATAGCTAATTGGCCAATTCCACCTTCTACTGATTTTTTTCTTTAAGTGGTTATTAGGCGGAATAGTGGAATAAGATCAGAGGATGAGGGAAAAAGAACGTTTACTAATTAGCCCTGTTTTTACTATAACTAAGGAGTTTAATTAATTTCAAAAAATAACGTTTACAACAAAGATAAAGTAAAAAAGCTACTTTATCTTTGTTGTAAACGTAGGAGGGATAACCAATGAAAGTTGTATTAATCCAACCAAATAATGAAAAGGGGAATGATAGCACCTCTCATCCACATGCAGGTCTTGCTTATTTAGGGGCATATGCTTTAAAAAAAGGACATGAGACGATAGCCATAGACGCAAAATATGAAAAGATTGTCAATAACGAGTTGATAGAAAAAATTTTCCAGATAAGACCTGATTTATTAGGGATTACAATGAAGACCCCTGATGTAAAAGAGGCTGAGAAGATCGCAGTTACTATAAAAAAGAGTACTCTCCAGACTAAGATAATCATAGGAGGCGCCCATGTCACCGGGTTACAAGAAAGGGTATTAGAAGAAGGTAAGTCCTTTGATATTGGGGTTATAAGTGAAGGGGATGTAACCTTTTGTGAGTTATTAGACTATTTTAAAGATAGGGGATACCCTCAATTAAATAATATTAAAGGGATTGTTTATAGAAATAATGGGAATATCTTTAAGACTGGCTTAAGAGATTACATAAGAGACCTGGATTCTCTACCTTTTCCAGCCTGGCAATTATTTCCAAGGGGAAGTGATTTGCCCTTATTTACCTCACGCGGGTGTCCATTTTCTTGTATTTTTTGTCAAAGGGTAATGGGACAAAAGGTCAGGAGGATGAGCCCGCAGAGGGTAATCGCTGAAATAAAGAGAAATATTAATGACTTTAAGACAAGATTTTTTCAGATTGAAGATGAGGTGTTTGGGTTAGATAGGAAATGGATACATAATGTCCTGGATCTTATTTTCAAAGAAGGGCTTAACAAAGAGGTAAGATGGTTTGCAAATTCCAGAGTCAATATTGCAGATTTAGAGATTTACAGGAAGATGAAAGCGGCTGGGTGTATAGGTTTGGGTTTTGGGATTGAATCGGGGAACCAAAAAATATTAGATACTATATCAAAGAGTATAACCTTAGAACAAGCTGTCATTGCCATAAAATTAGCCAAAAAGGCAGGGTTACGCACTAACACCTTTTTTATCTTAGGCCATCCAAACGAGACAAAAAAGACAGTGAAAGATACAGTTAAATTTGCCTCTAAACTAAACCCTCATACAGTCTGTTTTGGGATGATGATCCCTTATCCAGGGACTAGGATTTACGAAATGGCCCAAAAAGGGGAGGGTGCCTATGTAGGTTTTCATGAGGATTGGCAGGCTTATACAAAATATTTTGGTAAGGGATTAGAGTTAAAGGGCTTAAAGAGGTCAATCTTAGAGTGGTATCAAAAAAAGGCATATCTCGAATTTTATTTAAGAAATTTGCGTTTTGTTGATTTGTTTAGACATATGAATGCATATCTTAAAAGGAAACATCTCTTCACTTAACTTTATTTTTTTTAATTCTAGTAACTTTTCTATTGCCAGGGTTGGCCCAAAATCACTATATTAGACATCTTTCTAAAATAAACACCATATTTACTAGGAGAGAAGAGAAGAATTTTGCTGGAGAGAGTTATTAGGAGACTTTTTGTAAATTTTCTTAGCGTAGCTTCCCGTTAAAAATTACCATTGTTTGAGCGTAGCGAGTTTTGGTAATTTAGGGAAGTAAGCTTAGAAAATTCAAAAAAGCTCCGCTA
>JAZDLJ010000040.1:0-3173 GCA_043802115.1 bacterium
AAAAGTAAGGTAATAATGTTCAGGGCAATTTTTTTTTAGTCTTTAGCCCTGAAAGGGCGAAATAAATTAATGGATAGCGTTCCCTTTTTTTATTTCGCCCTTACAGGGCTTGATAATTGTGATGGTTCCTCACCCAGGGCATTGCCCTGGGCTAGTATATAACGCCCTTTCAGGGCTAAAAACAAAACCTGGTTAAATTCTAACTTAATTTAGTTACCATGAAATTTGAAGAGGATACCACTTTTTCATAATTAGAATTGCTGACTGTAATAGGGGAGAAAGAACTTGATTGAGATTAGAGACTTAGTAAAAAAATTCGGGACTAAAACCGCTGTAAACGACCTTAATCTTCATATTCAAAAAGGAGAATTTTTTACCTTCCTTGGCCCAAATGGCGCTGGAAAAACAACTACCCTTAAAATAATCGCTGGGCTTTTGCGTCCAACCTCTGGTCAGGTGTTTATTAATAACTGTGATATAGCTACAAATAAGTCTGTTGTAAAAAAATTGATTAGTTATGTCCCTGATGTCCCTTATGTCTACGAAAAACTGACAGGGAGGGAGTTTCTCTATTTTATTGGAGAACTCTATAAGTTGGATAAAGGCTATTATCTCCAGGAGGTTGAATATCTATTAGATATATTCCAAATGAAGGAGAGCGGGGATCTCCTTATGGAAAACTATTCCCATGGAATGAGACAAAAGATAGTGTTAGGTTCAACCCTGCTGCATAAACCCGAGCTTATAATTATCGATGAGCCAATGGTCGGTCTGGATCCGAGGAATATACGCCTGGTCAAGGATCTCTTATTAGAACGGACAAAAAATGGGACTACTATATTTATGACCACCCATACCTTAACTCTTGCAGAAGAATTATCCGATCGAATTGGTATTATTAATAAAGGGAAATTAATTACTATTGGGACAGTGGAAGAGATTAAAAAAAGAGCTGAATCATCAGAAGGATTAGAGGAAATCTTTTTAAGATTAACCTCAGAATTTTTTATATGATCGCGATCCTAAAACTTCAAGCCTGGATAATAAAGAATAATCTGACAAAAATAAAAGAAGAACCGAGGCTCAAGGTCTTCTTGATCTTTAGCTTTATCATCTCCTTTTGGGTAGTAAGCCTTGTTTTATTTTATAAAGGCTTTAGTTTTTTTAATAATTTCCCTCTTGTTGGCCCTACCCTGGTTGATGAATCAATCTACCTCTTCTTTGGCGCCCTCTTTATTATGCTCATTATAAGTAGTACTATCGTCTGTTATGTCACCTTCTACACCTCTTCTGAGGTTGACTTTTTATTTTCAAGACCTGTTGACGATCTTGTAATCTATTTTTATAGACTCCTCCAATCAATCCTGTTTAGCTCTTGGGCATTCCTCTTCTTAGGTGTCCCCTTTCTTATTGCCTATGCGCTTATAAAGCATGTTTCTATCTGGTTTTATCTCTCTATCCCTTTTTATCTAATCCCTTTTCTAATCCTCCCAACAGCCCTCGCCGCTCTTATTATCTTAACCTTTATGCGCCTGGTCAGCTATCAAAGGGTAAAATATATCCTTTTTGGTATTGCAATAATAGCCATTGGGTTTGGATATTGGATATACAGGACAAATATAAGACCAACAATTATGGCAAAAACTGAGATTGATTATATTATGAATGATTTACTTCACCACTTAAGGATTTGCCGCCACCCATTTTTTCCATCCTATTGGATCTCAAAATCTATTGTAAGCTCAAGTATCGGTGAGATAAGTAAAGGTTTATTCTACTTTTTTGTCCTTGTCATCACAACCCTCTTCTCTTTACAGATTAATTGGCTTATGGCTGAACAGACCTTCTATTCTGGATGGGTATCTTCACGAGGAGGTGGTAAAGAAAAAACATATCCTACGGACAATGGGCTCGTTAATTATTGTAATAGTCTACCTCATCTCTTAGCAAGATCGACCATGGCCCTTATTTATAAAGACATCAAGACCTTTCTTCGTGATCCAGCCCAATGGTCGCAGTTTCTTATCTATTTTGGGATCCTTGGCATTTACATCTTTAATCTCCGAAATATCCCGATGGATCTTACCACTCCTTACTGGAAAATTCTGGTCACCTTTCTTAACCTCACTGCTATTCTTTTAATTCTAGCCTCTCTTACCGTGCGCTTTCTCTTCCCCTTGATTAGTCTGGAGGGTAACAAAATTTGGGTCTTAGGTCTAGCCCCCATAACCTTCAGACATTTACTGTTTCAAAAAGTTATATTAAATTTTATCGGGATAATTATTATAAGTGAGACCTTAATGTTTTCTACCACTATCATGCTTTCTACAGGTAGGTTTTTGACCTTTATTTTTTGTGGAGTAACTGGACTAGCTTGTTTTGGTCTGGTAGGTCTTTCGATAGGATTAGGGGCAATCTATCCAAACTTTAAGGAGGACAATCCTGCCAGGATCGTCTCAGGCTTTGGAGGGACTTTGAATTTTATTATATCGTTAGTCTATGTGGCCATAATAATTGTCTCTTTTGCCTTACCCTTTTTAAATTATTATGCCCACCAAAAAATTTCTGCCCATGCCTTCCATATATTAATCAATCTCGGCTGGGTAATAACAATCATTGCAACAGCTTTAGTAGGGCTTTTACCATTAGTTATAGGATATAGGCATTTAGAAAAAGGGGAGTAATTTTTTGGTTCTTCCTTTTTCATGCCTAAAGTAGTTTTTTTACTTTAGGCATGTTTAAAAGATAATTCCTTGTAAGTACACCCCTTCTTATAAATTAGCGATAGAGAAAAAAAGAAGTCTAGGGGTTTGTTGGAGAAGAACCCAAATCTCCTGTTGGGCACCTTCCAGACTGTGGTGGTGCCTCTTTCCAATATAGAACCTTACATTTTTTTGTTGGTGTTTGTATTCTTATATAGTGAAGTTTATCACTATTTCCTATGTAAGCCACACTATTCACAACTGTCTGGGTAGAAAACCCTTCTCCTACCTCTATTCGATCTTTATCTTCTGTACTTCCTAAAAGAGTGTCACTATCCATTTTATACAATAAAGCCCCTTCTCCTTTAATAGTAGTTAATCCCCAGAAATAACTACTCCCTATTTCTCCGCATTCGGTTTGTGATGAGGCCTCATAGGTAGTAAAATAGACTGCTTTTTTATAAACAATAG
>JAZDLJ010000066.1:0-4238 GCA_043802115.1 bacterium
TCCCGTAAAATTGCCTCTGTTTGAGCGAAGCGAGTTAGGCAATTTAGGGAAGCAAGCTTAGAAAATTCAAAAAGACTACTCTACGAGTGAAGCAAATTTTGGAGGCACATCAACAAATAAGTCAAAATGAGAATTGCTGCTGTGTTAATAATACTCCTTTATTTTCTTTGATCCACTGATTAGCCTGTTTAAAATACTGATATTTTTTTTCTACAGTTTTAAAATCCCTGGTATGATTTAAATTGTAACCGTTCTTGTTAAGATAACCATGCACCATCTCATGGTATACTATAGATTCTACCACATAATAAGGGATGTTTTCATTGTCCAATTTTGGATGAATCCTTATAAGATTATCATTAGGATAAAATGAACCAAGGCGAATAGATCGCTGTCTTGGTTTATTAGTCCTTTTACTCCATATTACGGGAATATCTAACTGTTGATTAAAATAAAATTTATTAAGATAATCGTAGATCTCTTTTAAATTATAAAAGTTACCCTGAGCTTTTAGTCTACTATTGTCATAAGTTTTTCTACCTTTTTTAAAAGTAGAGGTCTCTTTTAATAAATGGGACTGTTCCTTAAAAAATAATTTAATATATTTTACTGAAGACGCCTCTTTTTTCTCAACAAAATTTGCAATTGCCTGGATAATTTTAACATCCGCCTGTAAAAATATCTTATGGATACGTAGATTAATCCTATCCTTGGATATATGCCTTACCCTCATAATAATCCGACGGTTTTCTGTAAATGTTACTGTGACCTGTTTGTTGAGTAATTTGGAGAGAAAATCCTGGAGAGGATAGGACATGGCTAATTATTACTAATAGGGATCTTTCCCAACAGATACTTGATATCTTTATCTTCAAAACTTATTCCCATTCCAACAAAAACTCCAGAATGTTCTCGATCAACAAAATTATCTACACCCGCCCGTACAAAAATATGTCTATGAAATGTAAGATTTGAGGTAAATTTAAGGTGGGGTTCATCTTCGCCAAAATCCCAGGCATCCAGACTTAATTTTAATTTATTGTCAAATAAGTCATAGTCTATTCCAACCCCTCCTGTAGATTCAATAAGACCTCCTCTTAAAGTCAGGTCATAAAATCTTTTGGCTATTAACAAATTAAACCTCAAATTCTTATCGGTAGTCTCTTCTTTCGTATCAGTTACTGTAGTTATGCCTTCCTCTTTTTTAGTAGTTTTGCTAGTCTTAATTGAAGTAAAGCCATCAGAACTATTTACTATCCCGAGTATGAAATATTTATCTTCCCGAGGTTGTAATTTTAAAGAAAAGGTACTCTTAACACTATCATTATCTGTTAGGTATTCAGAATTAAAATTTAGAAAGGTTTTAAATGAATCCGCCTTATTTAAAAAATCATTAAGGCCAGTCAAGGTATCATTAAGGTTAGTATATGCCTCATCATCTGAGACTAGTTTTCCAATAGTACCTTCGCCCTTATCAATCTTTTTAGTTACACTTCCAACAGATATCAATACCTCATTTAACTTATTAGAAGCCTCTTTGATATTTTCTATACTGCCCTGGACATTCCCTCTATTTTCATCAATAACCCCTTGCATCGCTGAGGTAATTTTAGGGATTTCATCCTTTAAGGTCTTGGTTACATCTTCTACATTATGAATTATTGTCTCAAGGTTTTCTCTATTACTACCTACTGTATTATTCAAGCTCCCTGATAATTCCTCAAAATTGTTCATGATATTTCCCAATTTCTTCTGATTTTCCCCAATAATTTCATTTAAATTCGTAGTTAATTCTTTCATATTATTAAATATCGTCTCCATCCCTAACTGTCCATCTTTATTACCCAACACATTACTTAAGGAAGTTGTTACTGCCTTAACATCATCAGCGATAGAACTTAATTTGGCTGTAAGAACATCAATATCAGCGTTCTCTATCTTTACATAGACATTATCATTATCTTTTAATAACGGTTTGTTCGGATCACCTGCGATAATCTCAATATATTTTTCTCCCATTAACCCTTGGGCCCTTACAGTTGCTGTTGCATCCTGAAATATTTCTATAGCATAATTAATGCGTAAAGCAACATAGGCCTTACCACTTTTCAAGGTAATACTTTCAACCTTTCCTACCTCAACTCCGGCAACCTTAACAGGAGACTCTTCTTCGACACCTGCTACTGAATCAAAGATAGCATTTAGGATAAAACCTTTTTTTTTCCCCAAAGGTAACCCACCTACATTAAAGGTCATATAAATTAAGACCAGTATCCCTATTATTACAAATAATCCAACCTTAGCTTCTGTACTTATACCCGTCATTCTCTCTCCCATAAAAGATAGAAGACCAGAAGTTAAGAAGACAAGAAAATAAGAGAATAATTTTTTTCTCAACTTCTTGACTTCTTGACTTCTATCTTTACCCAGTAGGCATAATAGGTCCTTCAGCACTACCAGTTATAAACTGTCTTACAATAGGGTTACTTGTATTCTTTATTGCATCGGGTGTACCAACCTCCACAATTTTACCTTTATAAAGCATTGCAATGCGATCCGCTATCTTATAAGCGCTTACCATATCATGGGTGATGGTTAAGGAAGTGACTTTTAGCTTTTCTTTCATCTCTAAAATCAGGTTATTAATAACATCGGCCATGATAGGATCAAGTCCTGTTGTAGGTTCATCATACAAAATTATCTGTGGTTCTATAGCTATAGCCCTTGCCAGACCTACCCTCTTTTTCATACCACCGCTCAATTCTGAGGGAGCTAATTCCTCAATATCCCTTAAACCTACCATCCTAAGGTTTTCCTTTACCTTAGCCCTTATTTCCTCCTTGCTTAATTTAGTATGTTCTTTAAGGGCAAAGCCCACATTTTCTCCAACATTCATGGAATCAAATAAAGCAGCTCCCTGGAAAAGCATCCCAAATTTTTTACGTATCTCATTTAATCCTTTTCCTCCCAGTTTCGAGATATTCAGTTTATCAATAATTACTTGACCTTTATCTGGTCTTAATAAACCTATTATGTGTTTCAGTAAAACACTTTTGCCACAACCGCTCCCTCCAATAATAACCATCGATTCGCCACGTTCGATATACAAATCAACACCTTGTAGTACCGCATTTCCTCTAAATGATTTATAGACATTAATTATTTTGATCATTATTGGTAGGTCTTGCCTGAAATGTAACTTTTGGGATTCCAACCCTCAAAAAAATATCGAGGTCAAAAAATAATCCGAGATCAAAATTAGCATCGAAGAAATTACAACTGATCCCGTAGTTGCTTTACCGACCCCCTCAGCCCCACCTTCTGCATAAAATCCTTTATAACAACCTATCATAGCAATAATCATCCCAAAAAATAAGGATTTAAATAGGCCACTAAAGATATCTTTAAATTGTAATAAATTCCATGTCATCGTTTTATAAATTTTGGGATTCGCCTTTAATAACCTAACACTAACCCAATATCCCCCAGCAATTCCAATCATATCAGCGAGTATTGTTAGGGTAGGAAGCATAAATACACTGGCTATGAAGCGTGGGACAACTAAATATTCAATCGGATTAACAGCCAGGGTATACAAGGCATCGATCTGCTCAGTAACCCTCATAGTGCCAACTTCTGCGGCAATAGCTGACCCTGCCCTCCCTGTAACTATTAAGGCTGTCAAGACAGGTCCCAATTCCCTGGTCATTGAAAGTGCAACAACCGTACCAACTAAACTCTCTGCATTAAATCGTTTAAATCCTGTGTAACTCTGAAGGGCCAAGACCATTCCTGTGAACATGGCTGTTACCACTACAACAGGAATTGAATCAACCCCGATCTTTTCCATTTGCTTAGCAATTTCTTTGGTTCTAAAAGGAGGGAAAAATACTAGAGAGATAGTCTTTACTGTTAAAGTAACAATCTTTCCTGTTTCTTCAATAACATGAGTAACCTTTACACCTAACCATTCGAAAATACGTACAAAATTTGGCATTATGCAATTACCCCTTTAATAGACAGTGTTTCCTTTATATGACACTGACACTAGACATCTTTCCAAAATAAATACTATATTCTCTGAGTATCCAGGGGTAAAAGAAGAGAAAAATTTTGCTGGAGTGAGTTGTTTAGTAGGCTTTTTGTAAATTTTCTTAGCGCAGCTTCCCGTAAAATTGCCTCTGTTTGAGCGAAGCGAGTTAGGTAATTTAGGGAAGCAAGCTTAGAAAATTCAAAAA
>JAZDLJ010000067.1:0-7541 GCA_043802115.1 bacterium
TTTTTGAATTTTCTAAGCTTACTTCCCTAAATTACCAAAACTCGCTACGCTCAAACAATGGTAATTTTTAACGGGAAGTTGCGCTAAAAAAATTTACAAAAAGTCTCCTAATAACTCTCTCCAGCAAAATTTTTGTCTTCTTTCCTAGTAAATATGGTATTTATTTTGGAAAGATGTCTAAGGAACATTTATATGCAAAAGACCTGGATTAAAATTATATTAGCGATAGAATTTATTCTGATAATGATATTCTTAGATCTTGTTCTTATGAATTCAGGGTTTGCTTATCCAATAGATGGTTATATTGCCACAGGAATCAGAAGATTAGAACGATTGAGACTTATCTCAGAAGGAAAATTAAAAGGCAATAAGCCTATATCAGGTGCATGTAAATTAATATCACAGATAAAACTTAATCTCCTGGGGAAAAAGGGGGAGATGTTTGATAGACTCCCGGCAATTGATCAGAGATTACAGAAATCAATAGATGCTATTTTCCCTGATAAGCATGAGAGCTATTCTCTGGCCGTGCTTGATATTACACAGGGAAAAACTATACGTTTTGCTGCAAGGCAGATTGACCGCCAGTTTTCGCCTGGAAGCGTGGGGAAATTAGCTATCGCTGCCGGTTTATTTACTGAACTAAAAAGGCTTTATCCTGAATCAATTGATAAAAGAATAAAGATTTTGCGTGACCGAATAGTTATCGCAGGGTCATGGATTCACGATGATCATCATGAAGTGCCTGTTTTTAATCCTGAAGATTCAAGTTTTACCTCCAGGCCAATTAGAGATGGTGATAAATTTTCATTATACGAATGGATAGATCATATGCTTTCAGCTAGTGCCAATGCTGCTGCAAGCACGCTCTGGAAGGAGCTGATCCTTATGAGGTATTTTGGAAAAGCCTATCCGCCATCAATAACTGACGAGGTAGAATTTTTTAAGACCACATCACCCAAAATACTCACTGAACTGGCAATGTCTACGATAAATGATCCATTGAGAGAAATCGGGATAAAGGTTCATGATTGGCAGCTTGGAAGCTTTTTTACAAGAGAAGGGAAAAAAAAGATTCCAGGTGGAGGTAAGAGTCAGGCAACTCCACTTGGTCTGATTCAATTTCTAATAGCCATAGAGCGTGGAAAATTGGTAGATGAATGGTCTAGTTTGGAGATTAAAAAAATAATGTACATGTCAGCCAGACGTATTCGCTATGCTGCAAGCCCAGTGTTAAATAAAGCGGCTGTATATTTTAAATCCGGCAGCATTTACCGATGCAAGCCTGAACCTGATTTTACCTGTAGAAAATATAGAGGTAATGTAGAAAATATCATGAATTCAGTTGCTATTATCGAGCATGATGACGGCCGTATTTATATGGTTGTCCTAATGTCTAATATTTTGCGTAAGAATTCTGCTGAAGAACATTTGAATATAGCTACACGTATAGATAAAATTTTAAAGGAATGATTTTTTATCTTTTATGAACAAGAACATTATCAAAATAATTGTTGTTTTCGGTATCTTGTTATTTTTTTTCAGCCTAACAAGTTATTCTGAGGTGCCAATTCATCCTCTCCCCCAACCTGAAGGATATTGGTGTAAGCTATATAAATGGAAAGATGCCTCGTTGCAAAAAAGTCTTATTAAGTCCATGAGAAAGGATGCAAAATGGAAGTTACTAATTAAAAAAAAAGAAATTAGCTGTTGGAATAGTTGATCTCTTTAATTCAACTCGTCCTCGTTTTGCTTCGGTTAATGGAGATACGATGTTATATGCTGCCAGTTTGCCCAAGATAGCCATACTTTTAGCAGCCTTTGTCTCTTTTGATGATGGAACGTTAAAGGAAACCGAAGAAATATATAGTGATTTAAAAGCTATGATAAGTCTGTCGGATAATGCGGCAGCTACTAGAATGATCGATCGTATTGGCTTGATAAAGATTAATGGAATTATGATGGATAAAAAATATGAGCTTTTTGACAAAAATAGGGGTGGTGGACTCTGGGTGGGCAAGCGTTACAATAAAGACGATGAAAGGATTTTAGACCCAATCGCTGGTTTATCCCATGCTGCCACAGTTAATCAGGTTTGCAGATTCTATTATATGCTCGCCTATGGCAAGATTATTAATCCAAAACTTTCATGCGAGATGCTCCAGATCCTTTCTAATCCTGCCATACATCATAAGTTTGTAGGGGTTATTGAAAAGGAAGCCCCTGAAGCTATTCTATTCAGGAAATCAGGGACATGGAAAATATGGCATTCTGATTCAATTATGGTATGGGGTGATGCCTGGAGGCGATATATTCTTGTGGCTATGGTGGAAAGTCCTGAAGGAGAACAGATATTAAGGAATCTTGTGCCAGTAATTGAAAAAAATTTACACCCTTCTCAATAGAAAAACTACAATAATATCGCGTATTTATATTTTAACAAGGAAAGATGAATTGAAAAATGAAGCTTCAAAGGCATTCTTTTTTTCGTAATCTGATTATGATAATTATGTTAATTGGTTGTGTAGTAGTAATCAATAGGTATTGCTATGCCAATTTTTCTTTACTGGAAGACTCCAATCAGGAGGTATGTTCAAAGGAAGATATTCAGGTAATGCCCACTACAGATAAATCTGAGCAATCATTGTTTAATCGGCAGTGGCAAAAATATATGGGCGTTGATTCTTCTTATCGATCGTTAATCATAACCTTGTTAACTTTAGTAATCCTTTTAAAATTGAAATCATATACCACAAAAGGAATAAACAGAACCCTGAAAGAAAACGCATTCTGCAATGAAAATGTTAATAATTTTCTTAAATTCTGGCACATCCTCTGGAAGTTTGTTATAGCAGTTTTAGTAATGATAGCTATGTCAGGCTCTTTACGTATATTAGGTTTAACAGCAGGTTTTTTTGGCATGATGCTTGGTTGGTCATTGCAGCAGCCTGTTACTGGTATTGCAGCCTGGCTGATGATTATATTAAAAAAGCCTTTTAGAATCGGTGACCGTGTCATAATAGATAAAATTACAGGAGATGTTATTTCTATTACTTTAACACATGTAATCTTAAATCAAGTTGGTGGTTCAATTAGTGGAGAAGAGCGATCAGGCCGTACCATCCTTATCCCTAATGCTATTCTTTTTCAGAATACGATTATCAATTATACCCTGGAACAAAAATTTATGCTTGATGAAGTGCCTGTCCGATTAACATTTGATTCTGACTGGGAACTTGCCAAACAGATCATGCTTAAAGCGGCTGAAGAAGCTACTAAAGAGATTATTAAGGAATCCGGGCAAATGCCATTTATAAGGGCTGAATTTATTGATTGGGGAATACTGGTGAGATTGCGTTTTAATACTATACCTGTTGACCGTCAAGAGATTACTACAAAAATTGTTGAAATATTAATAAAAGAGTTTTATAAAGCATACCCTGTTATTCGTTTTGCAATACCAGCTACAAGCATTCGCTACCGTCCTGATTTTACTTTGGATGGCCAGAAAAATGGAATAACTAAGCAGGAATATTAAAAAACACAACATGGGTGAATTATTAAAAAATGTTATCTCCATAAAATATTAGTGAGAAAAATAATGAGCGAAATAGACTCAAAAAAGAATAATATAATTAACCTGCTTTTAGATATCCAAGAAAAAAATGGATATCTACCCAGGGGAGAGATGATTGCTCTTTCTAAACGAACAGGGATTCCAGGAGTAGATCTCTATGGTGTTGCTACTTTTTATGCACAGTTTAAGTTAAATAAACAGGGGAAGTATATAATTCATCTTTGTAGAGGAACTGCCTGCCATGTAAAAGGTTCAACCAAATTCCTTGATTATTTTTATGAGCTTCTCAATTTAAAACCAGGCCAGACTACAAAAGATGAAAAATTTACACTTCAGTGTGTTAATTGTCTTGGTGCATGTGCTAAAGCGCCGGCAATGATGATAAATGATATTACCTATGGCGAGTTAGATAAAAAAAAATAAAACAGATAATTGAGAGTATTGCTGAATATACTACTCCAATTTAGGTTTTTCTAAAATAATTCAGGTTGATTTTGTAACTAACTGTTAAGGCACAAAGTAGCAAAGGCACAGAGGCACAAAGGAAAAAACAAAAAAAATCTTAAAAAAACTTTGTGTTTCAATGCCTTTATGCCTTAACATGCTGGTTTTAACCAACACAATCACTTGGAAAAACCTAAGTTGGAGTAGTATCGTTTATATATCAATTTTACAAAGTTAGATTTCAATGCGTCTTGAAACAGAACTCGTTGATTATTTTAAGACTAAGGTACAGCATTACTTGTTTAGCGCTACCAGGGATATGAACAGGATATCTTGAAGCAGTTTCCTTATTTTAAGATAAGAAGTTATGTTATTTATATTGTTGGGAATAAGGGGTTTAAGTGTTTCAATGCAGGCAGATAAATTACCAATTTTATTTCTCCACCCATAACTCAAGGATTACAAGCAACTTCCAGCAATTCTCATTATGAAAAAGTGTAAGAAAGGAGAATTGGAGAAAAGGGAGAACTGGGGAAAAATTTTTAAGTTTTTTTCTCCAGTTTTCCAATATTCCCCCTTTCCCCTTAATCTTTTATGTTTTTAAGAAGACAAAATTAGAATTGCTGAGCAACTTCTCAGCAATTCTGGGTGAATGTTAAATTCTTATTCATTCAAATAGTTAGTCCTAATCTGCAAACTTTTTTATCGTAAAATTTAGACTTATTTTTGGTATGTTAGGCATAAAATCTAAACTAGTGGATTGCTTTACCAATGCAGATCTTGAGAACTTTTAAATTCTGATTATATGGATCATGTTCACCCAGAATTGCTGGCAACTTCTATTTTGGCTTGACAAAAGGTTATATTTTTATTGACTCTGAAGGATTATACAGATAGAATTATATACTATACAAATTTTGGTTTTAAGCTCTTGGTTAAAAAGAAGGGGATTTGGTTTTATGAAGGGTAAGTTAACGATTGGGGTAGTCTTTGGTGGGGTATCTACTGAACACGAGATCTCTTTAATATCCGCAAGATCAATAATTGAGGCAATTGATAAGAAAAAATATGATATTATCCCAATTTGGATAACTAAGCAGGGCAAATGGTTAATTTATGAGGGTGACTTTAAAGATGGATTAAAAGAGGAAAGTGGAATAGGTGTTTGTCTGTCCTTAGATCCTACCCAAAAGGGGTTGTTTAAATTGGGGGAAAAAGGGTGTTGTAACAGTCATGTGGGCATAGATGTATTTTTTCCTGTCCTACATGGTCTAAATGGGGAAGATGGTACCGTCCAGGGACTTTTTGAGGTCGTTGATACCCCTTTTGTAGGATGTGGAATACTGGCTTCAGGATTAGGGATTGATAAATACTATATGAAAGTAGTTTTTGAGCATGATAATCTTCCAGTTGTTGATTATCTGTTGGTAAAGGGACATGAGCGGAAGGATAATCGTGATCAGAAAAAGATATATAAAAAGGTAGAGGAAACTATTGGATATCCTTGCTTTATTAAACCTGCTTGTTTTGGTTCAAGTATTGGGATAAGTAAGGTTTATTCAGATGAGCAGTTAATGGGCGGAATTAAAGATGCCCTTGTATACGATAATAAGGTATTAATTGAAAAATATATAGATGGAAGGGAAATGGAGTGCAGTGTATTAGGTAATGAAGAACCTATGGCCTCATTACCTGGAGAAATAGTCCCTTGCAATGATTTTTATGATTATAAGGCTAAATATGTTGATAATAGCTCAAAATTAATAATTCCTGCTGATCTTGAAAAGGAGGATGTCAATGTTATCCAGGAACTAGCAATAAAGGCTTTTAGAGCCATAGATGGAAAAGGTATGGCCAGGGTAGATTTTTTCTTGTCGAAGAATGACAAGAAGATTTATATCAATGAGATTAATACCATCCCTGGATTTACTAATATTAGCATGTATCCTAAATTATGGGAAGCGAGTGGCATTGGTTATTCTGAATTAATTGACAGATTAATAACCTTGGCTATAGAAAAATGAAGACAACATTGATTATTTTTTTTCTTCTTATAATAATTATCATAAGCCCTATTTCAACAGTTGATGCTCAATTTAGTAACACCACGCCCTTTGCAACAGCTATTTATAAATTCCCTGGGGCATATCCTACTGGGATTGCATTTGATGGTGAATATTTTTGGGTAGCAGATATATTAGAAAAAAAGATATATAAATTTTCCTCTTCTAATGGTAAATTAGTAAAGACGATACCTTCGCCAGGGATATGTCCAACTGGACTTGCCTGGGATGGAAATACCTTATGGAATATTAATTCATGTGAAAAAGGATGGAATAGTGAAACTAAAAGAGACGTGATCTATAGACTTAATCCTGAGAATGGGTCAATAATTATGATTATTAGCGCTCCTGGCCAGGAATGCAAAGGATTAACGTGGGATGGAGGTTATTTATGGATTTCAGACAGTAGGACAAGGAGAATTTATAAGATTAATCCTGAAAATGGAAAGGTATTAAGGTCTATAAGTGCACCTGGCAAAAATCCTGGAGGATTAGCCTGGGATGGACAAAATTTATGGAATACAGACTTGGAAAATAAAAAAATATATAAATTAGACCCTTTAGTAGGTAGTGTTGTTGGTAGTTTTCCGTCCCCTTCTAGTGAGCCTTATGGATTGGCTTATTATGATCAATATTTATGGCATACAGATAAAAAAGAAGATAAGGTTTATAAGTTGTGTTTCAATAATAGTAAGAATAGATTTCCTGTTGATCAGAATATACCTATTAATGACGAACATAATGATAAAATTGAGGTAGTAGAGACAGTATCAAAAGAGAATGATGAGAAAAAAGAGAATAATAAAAAGGTAGAGCGCCAAATTTACCAGGACAGTCCGGTTGTTAGACAGAACGATAATGTGATTCAAGTAGAGGGATTAGCTTTTTTTAATGAGGATAAGATAGATAGGCTTCAAGAAGGAGAGCAGACTATAAGAGAGGCCGAGGATAATGCATATCGAAAGTTATTTCAGGTAATTTATAAAATAAAGGTAGATAAAGACAAAACAGTGGAATATTATATTAAACAAGATGATAAGCTTCGGCAAAAGATTCAATATCTGGTTAGTAAGGCAGCAGTTGTGGATAGGAGGTATCTGGAAATGGGAGCCAGAGTAATTTTAAGGATTAATCTAAATGGTCAGCAAAATAGTTTGGAGGCTATTTTGGGAAAGGGTATAAAGTAGTTTTTTTACTTTATACCCTTTCCCAGGTTTTTTTCGAAGGAAGGGGACTGTTCTTATCCCTAAATAGTTAGTTACAAAACTAACCCACACTATCTCAGAAAAATCAAAGTTGTAGTAGTAGATACATTTAAAATAAAAACGTATCCTCTTCAAGAAGCATGGTAATAATGTTCAGGGCAATTTTTTTTTAGTCTTTAGCCCTGAAAGGGCGTTATATATCAGCCCAGGGCAACGCCCTGGGCTAGTATATAACGCCCTTTCAGGGCTAAA
>JAZDLJ010000090.1:0-4323 GCA_043802115.1 bacterium
CTTATTATAATTTATGAGGCACTCTTTCAGAGTGCTATCGGTATATAAATCATTACCTAGGGTTACGCTTCGCTCACCCTAGGCTAGTATGAAATGCTCCTTCGGAGCAAAAAGGCACTATTCTAATCATACAGGTCGAAATTTTTTGACCCGATTTATAAATGATAGAAACATTAAACAATAGGGGGAAACAAAAATGAACTTAGACGATCTTGTAATCTCAAAGGCTATTATCGAAACCTTTACCAAAAAATTTATCGATTACCTCGACGTAGATGTAGCGATTGTTGGGGCAGGACCATCAGGACTGACCGCTGGTTATTACCTGGCTAAAGCTGGTAAAAAAGTGGCTATCTTTGAGCGTAAGTTAAGTATCGGCGGAGGGATGTGGGGCGGAGGGATGATGTTTAATGAGATTGTAGTTCAGGAGGATGGGAAAAAAATTCTTGATGAATTTGGGGTTACTACTAAAGAATATCAATCAGGTTATTATACTGCCGACGCGGTAGAAACCACCTCTACAATATGCTCAATGGCCACCAAGGCAGGGGCTAAGGTCTTTAATGCCATGAGCGTTGAAGACTTAGTTGTAAGAGGAGATCTGGTTACTGGTTTGGTTATTAACTGGACAGCGGTCAATATGGCCAATCTCCACATTGATCCTTTAAGCATAAAAGCTAAATATATTATAGAAGCTACCGGACATGCAACAGAGGTAACTGCGATAATCCAGCGTAAATTAGGAGGTAAATTACTGACTGACACAGGCGCAATAATTGGTGAGAGGTCAATGTGGGCGGACAAAGGTGAAAATAGTATCCCTGAAAATACAAAGGAAGTTTACCCTAATGTCTATGCATCAGGGATGGCGGCTAATGCAGTCTTTGGAGGGCATCGAATGGGGCCAGTTTTTGGAGGGATGCTTCTTTCGGGGAAAAAGGTGGCTAACCTAGTTATAAACAAAGAGTAATTTTTTTTACTCTTTGTTCATAATTAGTTTTTTTTCTTACACCAGATCTAAAATAGCTTTTTTATTTTAGATCTGGTGTGTGTTGCTTTAGACGGAATCGAAGTTTTCTTCAATTTGAGATAAGGGGACAACCGATGATCAACAAGGAAGAAGCATTAACCAGGATAAAAAAACTCTGCGACGAGATCAATCACCATAATAAACTCTATTACGTAGATAACACCCCTGAGATCTCAGATTATGAATTTGACCAGTTAATGATTGAGCTGATTCGCCTAGAAAAAGAATACCCTGAATTAATTACCCCAAGTTCTCCCACCCAAAGGGTAGGAGGAGAACCACTTAAGGAATTTGCACCTGTTGAACATACTGTCCCTATGCTAAGCTTGGCCAACACCTACACCAAAGAAGAGTTAATAGATTTTGATGAACGGGTTAAAAAAGGACTACAAGGAGAACTCCCTGAATATGTAACCGAATTAAAGATTGATGGAGTGGCTATTTCCTTAATTTATGAAAATAGTGTCTTTGTAAAAGGGGCAACAAGAGGAGATGGTTATCATGGTGATGATGTAACTGTTAATCTTCGGACAATCCATTCAATCCCCTTATCCTTTAATTCCTCATTCCTCATTCCTCATTCCTCATTGATTATCAGAGGTGAGGTCTTTTTTCACCGCACAGTTTTTGAGGAGTTGAATAGACAACGCCTCAAAAATGATGAAACAGTCTTTGCCAATCCACGTAATGCTGCCGCAGGTTCCCTAAAATTACTTGATCCCAGAGTCATGGCCTTACGCCCTTTGGACATCTTTTGTTACGCTTGTCTTGGATTATCAGGCATTAAAACTCACTATGAAGTCTTGGAGAAACTAGAAGGAGTTGGATTTAAGGTTAACAAACAAAGAAAACTTTGCCGCGGTATAAAAGAGGTCATTGAATTCTGTGATTATATGGAAGAAGAAAGAAAAAAATTAGATTATGACACTGATGGGATAGTGATCAAGGTCAATTCTATAGCCCAACAAATAAAACTAGGCAGCACAACCAAAAACCCCCGCTGGGCTATAGCCTATAAATACCAGGCCGAACAGATCACAACCAAACTTTTAGATATTAAATTACAAGTTGGAAGGACTGGGACACTGACTCCAGTGGCCATCTTAGAACCTGTAGAGCTTGCTGGTTCCACAATTAGTAGGGCTACCTTACATAATGAAGATGAGATCAAAAAAAAAGATATCCGAATTGGAGATCGGGTTTTAATTGAAAAAGGTGGAGAGGTAATTCCCAAGGTTGTCCAAAGCATTTCCTCTGCCAGAAAAGGCAATGAGCTTATCTTTAAAATGGCCTCCTCCTGTCCTGTATGTGGAGGCGAAGTTATCAGATTAGAAGAAGAAGCGGCTACAAGATGTGTCAATGTGGCTTGTCCTGCCCAGTTAGAACGATCAATCGAACACTTTGCCTCAAGAGGCGCCATGGATATTGAATGTCTAGGACCCGCTCTTATCTCCCAATTATTAGATAAGGGATTACTTAAGGATTATGCAGACATCTATTACCTTAATCATGAACAACTTGCAACCCTTGAAAGAATGGGGGATAAATCAGCAGATAATCTCTTAAGTTCCATTGAAAAAAGCAAGAAGGTTTCTTTAAACAGATTAATCTATGCCCTAGGTATTAGGCAAGTAGGGATTCATGCGGCGGATATTCTGAATGAACATTATCAATCTGTTGCTGAATTGAGAAAGGCAAACGAAGAAGAATTAGAACAAATCAAAGAGATCGGCCCGATAGTGGCCAAAAGCATTACCTCTTTCTTTAGACAGAAAAAAACAGAAGAACTATTGCAAAAGTTAGAAGCTGCTGGTGTAAATATGACTCGAGTTGAAACTGAGGCTAGAGAAACCGTTGAGCAAAAATTTAAAGGGAAATCCTTTATCTTTACAGGGACATTAGAAAGATTTACCCGCAGTGAAGCTGAGGCTATGGTAAAGAGATTAGGAGGTAAGATTACCTCTACCGTGAGTAAGAATACTGATTATGTGGTAGCTGGTAAGGAAGCAGGATCAAAACTGGATAAGGCTGAAAAGTTGGGGGTGAAGATTATTAGCGAGGAGGAGTTTTTACGTACAATTGGATTAAGCTAATCTTTTGCTTGATCCCACTGACAATGTTAAGGCTCTCTATTGTGCATAAGATTCTGAGGCTTTACGAATCAGTCGAATTAGTCTAACGATACTTCTATCTCTATCATCTATCTTTGGGAAGTTATACTCGCAAGGAGTTTGAACTTTTCCCTTTTCATCCTGCCATGGATACTCACTGTTGTCTTCACGACGATCACCGTGATCACACGCGGGGGCAAGTACCTCTATTTCACGAGCCAGACGTCTTATCTCTGAAATTTCCCAATGCTGCATTTTATTATTGTTATTTAACTTCGAATAGATGACACGTGCAATGGTAGGTAAGTTTTTTTCTGTATAGGTATGAATTTTTTTTACATACTTATGACCGTTTACCTTCGTCAGATGTGCTTTGCAAGTCTTTTCAGCAGCCATTTGGAGAAAATGAAGTCGATGACATTTTTTCGCATTCCCACGAACTAAAATCTCTCTAGTATCAAGGTCTGATAGTGCCTGCTTCGCATAACCTCTTACCCAGTCTTCATCTTTCGGTAGCATCGCTGTTTTTCTCCTTTAATTCTTCACCCATCCTCCAACCATGTTCTCCAAGATTAAGTTTTCCCTCGCTGATGTGCTGAAATTCAGTCGGGGATACTTCAACTATTATTGATGGATAATCGATGTCATGCGCCGGGTCAGCAGTAAAGGCAATTGGTTCAATACCTCGTTCAATTGTTCCTTCCACGATTTCTAAGAGCTTGATTGGCTCATTAGCATCCTGCTCATTAATTGGCTCCAAAAGGAATATATGTCTAAGGTTTGGTTCAACGTTAAAATGTCCCTTAGCCAAACTTTTAGCCGTTTCCAATTTACTTCTTCTCATTTTTCGTCATCCTCCATTTTTTTATTTTGCCAGTTTAACATAGATCAGGCTACCTATTTGAAGTGCTTATCTTGTTTAAGAATATACTAAAATTTAAATACGGTCAAGCAATTTTGCTCTGCAATTCTATACTCACTTAACATAAAAAACGTCAAAACGTTGGCATCCTTCATTTACAAGTTTACACTTTTAGGGAGTATTCTTTAGAAAGCAAAAAAAACAAAAAACTTTTTAGACACGGATTAACACAGATTTACACGGATTAAAACCTTTTAATTAGCGTTAGTTAGATATAATACTTAATGTTTATTAGGTTAATTATTTTAGTAGCGTTTTTA
>JAZDLJ010000091.1:0-8357 GCA_043802115.1 bacterium
TTGGAAGACTTAATGCTTTGTTCTATCAAAATAAATAGTTTTTGTCTACTTAAAAAGTTGGCTAACTTTGTAAGCTTAACTAAATTTAATAAATTATTGCAATCAATTCAAACACTTAATAAGGTTTTGTCCTGTACTTAGACTATTGACTTAAAAAGTGGCTTTTAATGTAGTATCGGAGGAAAAAAAATGAAGTTGTTTGATAATATCAAAGACAAGAAGGAAAAAATTGGTATTGTAGGTTTGGGATATGTTGGCCTTCCATTGGCGATCGAATTCGGGAAAATCGTTAATACTATTGGCTTTGATGTGAAAAAAAAAAGGATCGCAGAACTTAAGGATGGTATTGATGTTACTCATGAGATATCAAAGGAAGAGATTACTGCCTCTGGATGTATTGAATTTACTGATAATCCTTCAAAACTAAGAGAAGCAAAATTTATTATAATAGCCGTCCCAACCCCTATAAACAAAAATAAACAACCAGACCTGGCATGTATGATAGGTGCTTCAACTATCGTAGGGCAGAATCTTACCGCTGGAAGTATTGCAGTATATGAATCAACTGTTTATCCTGGGGTTACTGAAGATATCTGTATTCCTGTCTTAGAAAAAGAATCTGGTTTAAGATGTGGAGTTGATTTCAAAGTAGGTTATTCGCCAGAAAGAATTAATCCAGGGGATAAGGAACACAATATCTCAGACATTATAAAGGTCGTCTCTGGACAAGATGCAGAGACACTTGAAGTAGTTGCTAGTGTCTACGAGTTAATAGTTAAAGCTGGTGTCTTTCGGGCAGCCTCCATAAAAACAGCAGAGGCTGCCAAGGTAATTGAGAATACTCAACGTGATCTTAATATAGCCTTAATGAACGAGCTCTCTATGATATTTGGCAAAATGAACATAGATACCTCTTCTGTCCTGGCAGCTGCTGGAACTAAGTGGAATTTTATCAAGATGCAGCCTGGACTTGTTGGTGGACATTGTATAGGGGTTGATCCGTATTATCTTACTCATAAGGCTGAAGAGATCGGTTATACCCCTCAGGTAATCCTTGCTGGAAGAAGAATAAACGATAATATGGGAAAATATATTGCTGAACAGACAATTAAAAAATTGATCGCTGCTGATAAGACAATTAAAGGGGCAAAGGTAAGGGTTATGGGTATTACCTTTAAAGAGGATGTCTGTGATATCCGTAATTCAAAGGTAGTAGATATAATAAATGAACTCCATGAATACGGCGTAGATGTCCTGGTAAGCGATCCACTTGCAGATAAGAACGAGGTTTATGAAGAATATGGAGTACACCTGAAGGAATATGATCCGAACATGTTAGTCGATGGAATTGTAATTGCAGTTAAGCACTTGGTATTTAAGGACATCTTATCAAAAAAGCAGATTTTAAAGCATCTAAATGGAGGAAATGGAAAAGGGGTATTGATTGATGTAAAAGGGACGTTTAATCCTGATGATTTTAAAGGCACAAATGTCTTTTATTGGAGGTTGTAGGGAATCTGGGCATAGATGAACAGCTTGAAATAATTAAATTTATTCAACAATCGACAATCAACCGACTCTTTTTATATGAACATATTCGTTACAGGATCAGCAGGTTTTATAGGATTTCATGTTACCAAATCACTCCTTGAAAGAGGGGATGAAGTCATAGGTCTTGATAATATCAATGACTATTACGACCCCTCCTTGAAAAAAGCCCGCTTAGAGATACTTAAAGAGAATAAAAATTATTTTTTCTATAAGTATGATCTCTGTGATTTCGAGAAGATGAAAGAGATATTTAAGAAGCATTCCATAGATAAAATTTGTCATCTGGCAGCTCAAGCTGGGGTTAGGTATTCAATTGAAAACCCTTTTGTCTATCAAAGATCAAATAACGAAGGGTTTCTAAATATAATCGAACTGGCCCGCCATTACAAGGTTAAAAATTTTGTATATGCCTCTTCATCCTCAGTCTATGGAGGGAATAAAAAACTACCCTTTGCCGAAGAAGATCGAGTAGATAATCCTATCTCTCTCTATGCTGCAACCAAAAAATCAAACGAGCTTACCGCCCACGTTTATAGCCAGTTATTCAATTTACCCTGCACTGGTCTACGTTTTTTTACAGTGTACGGTCCATGGGGTAGACCAGATATGGCACTGTTTCTTTTCACCAAGTCAATTCTTAATGATGTACCAATAAATATCTATAATAATGGTGATATGAAAAGAAACTTTACTTATATTGATGATATTGTACGAGGGGTATTAGCAAGTCTGGATATAATAAACCAATATGAAATATTTAATTTAGGTAATAACAGGACTGAAAACTTAATGGACTTTATTAAGTGTATAGAGGAAAACATAGGTAAAACTGCAAAAAAAAATTACCTCCCAATCCAGCCAGGAGATGTAAAAGAAACCTGGGCTGATCTCTCTCATGCCAAAGAAATCTTAAATTTTGAGCCTGGGACTAATATCAAAGAAGGGGTAAAAAAATTTGTAGATTGGTATCGGAAGTTTTATGGAAATATCTCCTCATTTTGATGAACAAGGAAATAGTCGGATGGTTGACGTAAGCGATAAACCTTTAACTAAAAGAATCGCTATCGCAAAAGGTAGTGTATCTATGAAACCCGAGACCTTTGAGCTCATAATAAATAATAAAGCAGCTAAAGGAAATGTCCTTGAGGTAGCTAGAATAGCCGGTATTATGGCTACTAAACAAACAGCCAATCTTATCCCTATGTGTCACTCCCTAGCAATTACTGGGGTTGAAATCACTTTTGCTAACAATCAACAAACATCCCTAATTGAAATTGAGGCAAGGGTCAAGACAATTGGTCAAACAGGGGTTGAGATGGAGGCATTAACCGCAGTTTCTGTTACAGCCTTAACTATTTATGACATGTGTAAGGCATATGATAAAGGAATGACTATAAACAATATCCACTTAATAGAAAAAAGTGGAGGAAAGAGTGGCAGATTCATCAATCCATACTAAATTCTACCAATACATTGATGAAAAAGGTAATATCTGTCTTACTAATAATATAAACAATATCCCTCAACAGTATCATTCCAAAGTAAAAAAAATAGAGTTTAGTGATAATACTATCTATAGAAAATCTTTAGGAAAAAGAGATAAAACAAAAAAAATAACTAATAAAATTGAAGCTATAAAGATTACTCCTAATAATTATCTTAATATCGATCATAAAAAATTTCTGAGTTCTATCCTTAACAACCAGGCAAAAACTATATCTGTTATCCTACTCTCAGTCCTTATTGGTTATTTAATACTTTCATTTATTATTAAAAAGACATTTAAAAGCTTTTTTCTGAGGATACTAGTAAAGATAATACTGCTAGCCTTTATTGCTGCCGGGCTCAGCACCCTCTATTTCTCTTATTTAGGAAGTCAACTTTCGCAGATAATGCCATCCTTATCATTGGAGGGAAAAACCTTTTATACCCCTTCTGATATTATAAACCAGACCAAAAAGGTTATGAAGCAGGTTGAAATAAATTTACAAAAACGGCAAAGGATGTTTAAAAAAATTGATTAGTTATACTTTCAATGGGTAGAAATTAGTCTTTTTAATTTCAACCCATTGAAAGTATAACTAATTTTATTGTTTTATGAAAAATGATGGCCTCAATAATTAAGAATGGTAACACACCAACTTGAGTAGATCAGGAATCGGGAGGATAATAATTAAAATGGAATCAAATAATAATCTATACTTCTTCAATGATTATAAAAAAAAGAAAAAATCTCTTAAGCTAACAAATATATATAAAATAAGTACTAAATTAAAAGTCATCTTCTTTATAATTTATTTATTACTGTTTACCTTTCTAGCTTCAATATTTTTATCCAGACCTATCCAAACTGTATTCTTCTCTCTTACTATTATCATTCTTGCAGTACTCTCTACCCTTATTACTCAAAAAATTTGGGCTAAAATTATGCTTGAATTAGCCTGGAAAGAACGGCTAAAAGAGATTAAAAATGACGAGGAAGGTAAGGATATATTTACTACATATGAGGATGATAATAAAACAATTCATTAACAAAAATACGCCACTACTGATGGTGATCTAAGTGTTGGTGAGGATGAATATGGACTTTATCTTTATGTCTATGGCTGTGAATATGAATAAGATTATTATCCGCAAGCATCTGCGTATCTTTTAAAACTTCATCGGGTTTGCCAATTTTGACTATTTTTTTCTCATGGCCAAAGACATAAACAATATCTGATATCTCCTCTACAATATGTAAATCGTGGGTGGAGGTAATAATAGTCTTACCAGAGTCATTTTCCTTTATCAGTATATCTATAATGTGTCTGGTTGTAAGAGGATCTAGTCCAGCAGTTGGCTCATCTAATAAAAGAACATCGGGTTTAATTATCAAGGTTGAAGCTATAGCGACCTTGCGTTTTTCACCTATACTCAACTGGTGAGGTGGACGATCAAGAAGGGTCTTAATGCCAAGAAATTTTATTAATTCATCAAATCGGTCATTAATTTCTTCTTTCCTCATCCCCAGTTGTAGTGGCCCAAAAAGGATATCCTCTTTTACTGTAGGACAAAATAATTGAATGTCGGGGTTCTGAAAGACTAATCCAACTTTTTTCCTAAAATTCCTTGAAAAATTAACATCATTAAAATTTCGCTCTTTTAAATCAAGATCAAAGGCTTTGATGTGGCCTTTAGTAGGAAAAATAAGCCCATCGAGCATTTGTAAAAGTGTAGATTTTCCAGAACCATTTGCCCCAATAATAGCTATTTTTTCTCCCTGTTTTATATTAATCTCTATGTTACATAAAGCAATATATTTTTCAAGATATGAGAAATGAACGTTATTCAATTCAAAGATTATATTATTCATGCCTCTGTGCCTTAACAGTTGTAATTGCTCACTCCCCCCTTTAAAAGATTAAAAAACAATATTCACCACAGAGACGCAGAGGACACAGAGAAAAAATAAAAAATATGAAAATCATGTAGTTCTCTGCGTTCTTCGCGTCTCTGCGGTGAAAAATGTAGTTAATAACCTTCCTAATCACGGTAAGGGGGTGAATGGTTACTAACAGTTAGTTCCAAAATTAATCTATAGATTTTCAGAAAAATAGTTACAAAATAATAGGATGAGATTAGAACATTTTGTTGAGCGCCATAGGGAGACTTTTTGTAAATTTTCTTAGTGAAGCTTTCCGTTAAAAATTGCCATTGTTTGAGCGTAGCGAGTTTTGGCAATTTAGGAAAGCGAGCTTAGAAAATTCAAAAAGGCTGCCCGTTAAGCGAAACAAAGATGTCCTAATCTCATCAAATAAATTGTAATTATTTTTCTGAAAATCTATAATATCAACTTGCATATAAACAAAAGTTATCACTAGTGATGGTTAAATAAACTCAAAAGACTCGATAAGATAAAGGAGGTGATTCAAGGAGTTTATTTATAATTTATAAAGAGTAACGTCAATTATCAAAATAGGAGAAAAATAGATATGAGAAAACTATGTTATTTGAAGGAGAAAACGATAGCTGCATTTGTATTATCAATAGCTATGACATGTTTAATTATAGGAAATGTTTTTGCTGGAGATAACGGCTTAACCATAAAGGGTTCTACGACTGTATTGCCAATTGCTCAGGCTTGCGCAGAAGTTTATATGGAAACCAACCCAGAGATAAATCTTTCTGTCCAAGGAGGTGGCTCTGGAGTAGGAATCGCTTCAATAATTGATGGCACGGCTGATATTGGAGATGCATCAAGGGCGATTAAAGATAAAGAAATTAAAAAAGCAGAAGAAAAAGGAGTAAAACCAGTAGGGCATGTTATCACCAAAGATGGGATAGCAGTAATTGTTAATCCTTCAAATAAAATAAGTGGATTAACAAAATCGCAGATTAAATCTATTTATACTGGCGAGATTTCAAATTGGTCTGAACTGGGTGGAACGTCAGGGAAAATAGTAGTTATTTCCCGTGATAGTTCAAGTGGAACATTTGAAGCCTTCGAGAGCTTGGCTTTAAGTAAGGCTAAGGTAAGACCGGATGCCTTATTACAGGCTTCTAATCAGGCAGTTGCAACTACGGTAGCTAAGACCCCGGGAGCTATAGGATACGTTGGCTTAGGATATGTTACTAGCAAGGTAAAACCAATTACTGTTGATGGAATAGATTGTAATAAAAATACTGTAATCAGCGGAGATTATCCATTGTCAAGACCTTTGTTTATGTACACAAATGGAAATCCCAAAGGTGATCTAAAGAATTTCATCGACTTTGTGTTAAGTTTCAAAGGACAGAGTTTAGCTGAAGAGAATGGATATGTTGGTTTAAAATAATAATTTTATTCTTAAAATATTTCATGATTCAGGCGTAGGGGCGATAAAAATCGCCCCAAAAGGGGGTGAGCAAGGCTTACCCACCTCTAAGCGATTGAGTGTAAGTTTTTTAATAAAATCAAAAAAATCCGTGTTAATCCGTGTCCAATAAAATGAACTTAAGAGACTCAAAAGAAACTTGCTATAAATGGATATTTGCCACACTGGCCTTTTCTTCATTGGTATTTCTGTTAGGCATTACCATAATATTATTCAAAGAAGGGCTTCCAATATTTAAGGAAGTTTCCTTTCTTAAATTTATCTTTGGAAGGTCTTGGTACCCTACCTATGATCCACCGGACTTTGGCATTTTGCCTTTAATACTAGCCTCTTTTTGGGTTACTTTAGGGGCTTTATTCGTATGTGTTCCTTTAGGCGTAGGTAGCGCCCTTTACCTTCATGAACTAGCTAATGCTAGGCAGAGGGCAATTTTAAAACCTTTGATAGAAATTCTCGCTAGTATACCATCTATTGTATATGGATTTTTCGGCATGGTCATAGTTGCCCCTTTTATTCAAAAATTATTTAATATCCCAGTAGGACAGACCGCCTTTACAGGAAGCCTATTATTAGGAGTAATGGCTACTCCTACAATTTGCAGTTTAACAGAAGATGCCTTACATTCTGTTCCAAAGAGTTTTAGAGATGCCTCATATGCCTTAGGAGCTAATCGCTGGCAAACACTTACTCAGGTTGTGATCCCCTCCTCTGGTTCTGGCATATCCACCGCAGTTATTTTAGGAATCAGCCGTGGGATAGGAGAGACCATGGTAGTCCTTATGGTTTGCGGAGGCTCGGCCGTTATCCCAAATTCTTTTTTTCAGCCTGTTCGTCCTATGACCGCAACCATAGCTGCTGAGATGGGAGAGGTAGTTTTAGGAAGTTTGCACTATCATTCTTTGTTTGCAATTGGTCTTATATTATTTTTATTTACGTTAGTATTTAATATTATTGCAGAGATAATAAGTCGAAGATATCGGCTGAAATTAGGACTGGGAAGATGAATAGAGATATTACAGAAAAAATAGGATTTATAAGTCTATTTTGTTGTCTATGTATAACCTTATTTTTTTTAGGAATTATTATATATTTTATAACTATCAGAGGTTTTAGCATTCTTTCCTGGGAGTTTTTAACTACTGTTCCTAAAAAATTTATGACTAAAGGGGGAGTCGCTCCGGCCATTGTAGGGACATTTTACCTGACTATGGGGGCTATGATCTTTACTATTCCTTTGGGATTGGCGTGTGCGATTTATCTTTGCGAATATAGCCCAAAAAGTTATCTGGTTAATATTATTAGAATAAGTATTAACAGTCTTGCTGGTGTTCCTTCCATAGTATTTGGCCTTTTTGGCTTAGGAGTGTTTGTAAAGCTTTTCAATTTCGGAGTTTCTCTTCTTTCAGGAAGCCTTACCCTGGGCATAATGGTATTGCCTCAGATTATAGCCTCTTCGCAAGAAGCTCTCTTGGCAGTGCCTGAATCTTATATAGAGGCATCACTTGCACTAGGTGCAACAAAATGGAAGACTATTAAAAATGTTGTCTTACCTCCGGCCTTACCGGGGATTTTAACTGGCATAATATTAAGCATTGGACGTGTAGCAGGAGAGACAGCTCCTATTCTCTACACTGCGGCTACTTTCTATATGAGAGGATATCCTGCATCCATTTTTTCAGAGGTGATGACCTTGCCCTATCATATCTATGCCTTAATGACTGAGGGGATTCATCCGGAGCAGCAAACACAGATCGCTTATGGATGCGCTCTTATATTAATCCTTATGGTCTTAATTATATCTGCATTAGCAATTGGAGCCCGCCAATTAAATTGTCATGTTGCCCGCCAATTAAAATGTCGTGTTGGGATATCCGTATAGTAGTAATCCGTTGGTACCTTTGATACCTGTAACGATTTCAGATTAGGATTATTTTCCCCCTATCCTGTGTG
>JAZDLJ010000121.1:0-7307 GCA_043802115.1 bacterium
AATAAAAAAAGGGAACGCTATCCATTAATTTATTTCGCCCTTTCAGGGCTTAAAAATGTTGGGTAATCTTTTCCCAGGGCTGATATATAACGCCCTTTCAGGGCTAAAGACTAAAAAAAAATTGCCCTGAACATTATTACCTTACTTTTTGAAGAGGATACAAAAAACCCTTAAAAAAACTTTGTGCCTCAGTGTCTTAACATACTGGTTTGAACTAACGAACTAACACAATCACTTGGAAAAATCTAACTTGGAGTAGTATATATCACCTCGATAAGCATATTATCCTTTAATAGCAGTTTTCCTTTTATAATTTTAACTAGGCTATTATCTTTTTGGGTAGATATAACCTCTAAAGTTACTTCTTCATTCATGGTTTTATCCATTACCTTAAATTGTTGTCCTATTTTGACTCCTTCCATCTGTCCAATATTAAGATTAACTTCATCTCCTTTTATCCCTGATATTTTTCCACGAATAGGATAAAGCCCAATGATTTTTTCCAGGAGTTTATTAGAGAGATTTTCTGCAATAACTAATGGTTGGACAATGTTTCCAAAGGATTCGGTAATAACGGTTACTATCTGACCAGTTTCAGTTTCGAACAAACGTAAAGAAATTTGAACTTGTGAACCAGAATAAACCATTTGCCCTGATAATATAAGCCTTGCAGAAAGCAGTTTGCCAAGGGATAATACAGTATTAGGATCAGCTAATTCTGATGTCCCTAACTTTAATTCCTCTACAAGTTTATCAAAAAGGGCTCTTTCTACTAATTTAATACGCCCATCTTGAACTATAAGGCTGTTAATGACTGAAGTGAGGAGATGATCATGACCTTCTTGGGGAGATGACCCTTTAACTTGAAGATTCATCACCCATAAGGTCAAAGGTCGGGATGTCCAGTCATCAAGAGGAGTTAATGTCTTTGATGTTTTCATCTTTTCTAATAAGTCCTTAACCTGATGATCAATATACTCTCGTTTTTTATGATCCTTAGCAAGTAGAGCTACTTTTTCTTCTTGGTTATAAGTAGTTGTATTTTCAAAAATCTGGCTTTGTGAGGCTATTGTTTGGGGTATCTCATAACTTATAGATCTCTCCTTTAGGATTTTTGGATATCCCCAAAATATTATTACTATTACGACAACCCCTGTGCTTATCCAATGCCAGGATAAATTCTTTTTTGTTGTTGTTAGCTCCTTTTTTTTAATAGTAGAAGTGGATTTTCCTTTTCTCCTAACTTCATTTTCTGCAACTGAGATTGAATAGGGGGGGTGGCCTTTATGGTAAGGGATTGGTTCTTTGTTTTTTAACTGACCTTCTCCTAAAGTATAATTCATCTTGGGGTTTATAAGATAACCATTAGGATAACCATAGAGTACATAATTTATCCAGGAGAGGCTTGTCTCTCCAAATCTTTCCTGAAAGGATAATCTGGCCTTTCTTAAGGATTCCCCTATAGTGTTTCCTTCAAGGAGATGACGGTAAAATTCTATTCCCATATAAGCGCCATATTTATCAGAGACGTCGCAGAAAGTGCCGATATAATACTGAATACCTGCCATTAGAAAGGCATGGACAAGTCCATAGCTATTCTGGGATTGAAGATCTTTAGTCTTCTTTTTCTTTAGCCACTTTTCAGTAAAACCAGATTGACAGGCATTACTAAAGACAAGTTTAGAGATTTCTTTTTTACTACTACCCATCTTTATGATATCTGTCGCTTTGAATCTGCCATCTGAAAGCATCCAGCCACTATTATCAGGTTGGTTTGGATCATATTGAGCGTGTCCAGCATAATGTACCAGGTCATAGTCCCATAAATTTTTTTTAATAAAATCTAAATCAACTTGATCAGAGGATTGAAGATCTATCTGGACAAGATCACTCATATTTTGGAACTCATCATAGATTTTTACCCCCTCTTTCCAGGCCACATCTAAATCATCAGTAGGATTAGCAATGATTAGCATATTTAAGGGGAATCTTTGAGGGACAGCATTTGAATGATTAATAATTTTATCCCCTTTTGTCTTGATCTGTCTACCTATACTAAACTGCTCACAGAAAAATTTTTGTCCATCAAAAAGCAGCTCCCAGGGGATATGAACTAATTGTTCATCAATAATGAGTTCTAATGCCTTATAAGGGGTGTTTTGAAGACGTAATTTTACTTCCTGGTTAAGCAATTCATTGTAAAGAAAAAGACATGTTTTTTTTAACTCATCCAAGCTATGTTTATCAGGATCTTTTAAAACATTAATTTTATTTAAAAGTTTAATAACTTCTCGGACTGTTTTATCAATCTTTCCTGTAGCGATCTCATTTTCTTGATAGAAAGCAAGTGGGCCTTGTCCAGAAGATTCTGATAGTGAAAGCCGTATCTTTCCTTTTTCGTGATAGGCTACTTCGAGGGTATTTTTTTTCTCTAGGTCTAAAGTTTGTGTATTCATTAAGTTACCTCATTCGGTTATCACCTTGTCAAAGGTTTTTACATCCTTATCATTACAATTTAACAGGTTAGCCTTTGACATCTCAGGCATAACCTGAGTAACCCGAGCTTTACCAATTATAGTGTTATCTGAACCGAGCTCTATTTTTGTTGAAGGGTGGTTTATTGGTTCATCTCGATAAATAATTAGTCTCCTCAGGGGTCTGGTTACTTCTTGCCCAAGATTAGTAAAGATCTCTTTCTCCTTACATTTAATAATTAAACCATTTACCAAAGGAAATTCGCGATGAAATTTAATAGCTAATCCTTCAGCGAGAAAGCTTAATGAGGGGAGGTCTTTTTTAGTGTCAAAGACATCCTTGATAGCTAATATCTCTGATGTCTCAGTATCTATTATTCGGGCAATAACCTCGATGCCAGTCCGTGTCTCGATAATACTACCGGTAATTATAGACTGAGCAGATACTAATCTGCCTAACGTAATGGCTTTATTCTTATCAAAAAGTTTGGTTTCGCTAAGTCTCTGCTCCTGAAGGATTGTATTTAATTGTTCTCTTTCAATTACCCTAAAGCGATTCTGATTGACTAAGGCATTAATCAGGTTGTCTTGAAATGCATAGCCAGCTTCTGAGATTATCCCTTTCTGTTCAAAGGGAAGCGCAGTTAGACTCATTCGTTCTGCTGTTTGGAGGGCCTTCGGAATCCTCCTTATAATTGAAACCTCTTTACTGGCTATATTTCCAGATTCATCCTTAGCCAGGATAGTTATTATATTCTCTCCTTCCTTTAGTTCGATGATGTGATTAAAAAAGATATAACGTCCCTTCTGACGTAAGATAGGAATACTATTAATTGTTATATCTTCAATCATGTTTTCATCACTTATATCACCTTCAATATAGACCTTTTCTAAGAATACTGTTTGAGTACCTGTTATATCTTTAAGTTTAATATATGGAGGCCTATTATCTTTTGGTGCAAAGAGGTCGGCTAAAAGATATTTATCTTTAGGTGTATCTGCCATAGCTATTAGCACAGGTAATCGACTATGTAGAGTTGAAGTCAAAAGGATATTAGCCGATGTCTGATTACCTAGACGATCCCAAGCAATTAACTCTAAGGTATCTCTATCTTTTATTAGTGTAGTAGTGAATGGTACCTCAACTCCTTCTTGGATTCGGATAGATTGATTATTGATCTTTAAATCAGACACACCAGCTTCATCAGATATCCAACCTGTAATAATTATATTTTTTTTTTGTTAGATCTTGGGCAAATTGGAAATCACTTATTGTAATAGTTGGTCCTTCTCGATCCACATGGATAATTATCTGCTGCCGTGTGACTTTTCCAAGGAGATTTTTTGCCTCCACCTCAATTAGGTTTTGTCCCTGAGAAAGATTTAAGGATTCTTTAAAAGAGATGCGTTTTTGGGAACTTTCCAGGAAGAGGGGTGACCCTTTAATCGTAATTCCTGCGATATAACATTTATCTTCAGCCACACCAGAAATCGTTATCGGATCTTCTTTTGTCCAGATGTGTTCTCCTTTTAGATCAAGATTAAGGGCTGGTGAATTCACTTCCTTTCCTTCATATTCAATCGTTTTTTTTCGAACCTGGTCAAGGTAAAACCTGGCCTTAGCAGAAGGAAAATTCTCAATAGAGAGTTCCAACTCGGTCTCTGCTTCTTTTAGCTTTCCCATTTCATAATAGATTACACCCAGTTCTCGATGTGGAAAATAGTCAATAAAATGCATACCATAGGTGCGAGCCATACGCTGATCGTCTATCCGCTGTTGAATAGCTTCTTTAAAATCAGGCACTGCCTCCAGAAAAAATTTATCCTCTGCAAAGGATAGCCCACTCTCGTAATAATTCCACCATCGATGTCTAAATGTCCTTTGAACCGTACTATATTTTTTTTCATCTTTTATATGGTCGGTTGTTGAGGGGCGAATCCTGCAACTCAAGAGAAAGAAAGGGAACAGGATTAGTATGAATTTTAGTTTATGAATAGTTAAGGAATAGTTCACTTTGGGTAGTTATATTGTAAAGAGATTAAAATTCTAGTTAAAAAGGTATCCTCTTCAAAAAGTAAGGTAATAATGTTCAGGGCTAAAAACAAAACCTGGTTAAATTCTAACTTAATTTAGTTACCATGAAATTTGAAGAGGATACTTAAAAAGAGCCTGAAAATCTATAAATTGTCTGAACACGATTTTAAAATTTGTAGATTATACTATGAACGGGTTAAAATAAAACTTTTAGGTTAACGGTTAAACGGGTTACGGTAAAGAAGTAAAGCATCCTTCATTTAGGCCAAAAATTGTTTACATTTTAAAATATTTTTTGCCACAGAGGACACAGAGTTCACAGAGATTTCTCAATTAACGTATTATTTTATTTTGTTTTTTCTCTGTGAACTCTGTGTCCTCTGTGGCAATCTTTAAAAAAATGTAATCTGACAAATGAAAGCAACAAAAAGTATCATTTTAACCCGTTCGCAGTATAACAGGATTTATGCTATGGAGTTTTTAATCCTGTCCATCCTGAAATCCTTTAATCGTGTTCAGACAATTTAAAAATGCACAATAACCGACCCTAGCAAGCGATGTTCTTTGTTATCAGCAACTACTTCACCTGAATTGATATTGTTAGACCATCTTAATTGATAAGCCAGATCAAAAATATATTTTTTATAAGCTATCCCTGAACCTAAGGCAAGGCCATAAAAATCATCCGTCCCATTACGTGAAGGCTCAGGATCATAAAATATCCCTGCCCTGGCAGGTATTACTACGTCCGTTTCTTTATTAATAAAGAGATATTCACCACCAAGATGAACCTGAGTTGTATTATCTACATTAGAGTTACTCTTGAAACGGCCATCGATGGGATTTAACTCATTCCCTTGAGAATCAACAAGGACGTAATCACGCCAATGTGTTCTATAGATATCGAAATCAAAAGAAAGGGCATCAGAAACCCTCCACGCTGCACCAATACCATATGATAAAGGCATGTGGAGTTCTATCCCCTCAGACATATTGGCTTGTTCAGGCGCATTCGAATTTATTGACTGGGTAAACCTAAATTCATGGTGAGCTGAGGCCTCAAAGGGCGTTTTGACAACTGCACCAAGAGTAAAGGATTTAGAGATATTCCATAAAAGACCAAGGTTGAGATTTACTCCATGAAAGTCTGAATATTGATCATTGATGCAGGTATTGTAGGTTAATGGAATACCGTTTTGAGTTCCAGTTTCATAACATGAATAGGTCTCCTCCCAACCATTATCCCAAAATAGATCATCTCTCCATATATTGATTGTAGAACCAAGACTAATTCCTGGACTGATTTCACAAGCTACGCCTAGTCCAAGGGTGCCTAAATAACCTTTTTGGTTATAGTGTACATCTTTAATTTGCTCTGCTTCGAGAGATGTTATCCGATATTGAAGATTACGTTTAAATTCATAAAGTCTTTGATAATTAAGGGAAACTACAAAATTTTGGTAAAATTGGAAAGGGAAGGTCGCACTAAAGTAATTGATATTTGAATCATCTATTTCCCCTACAGAATTTCCCTCAGAGTGTGTAGTGAAGGACAACTCTTCTCTCCTTTCCAAAGAGATGCCAACAAGGGATACCTCTAGTCTTTCCAGTTGAATAAGACCTGCTGGATTCCATGATGCTGCGGTGGCATCATCGGCAATTGCTATAAAAGCTCCTCCCATACCGACAGCCCTAGCACCAGAACCTACTGGATTTGGTGATGAGGCAATATTTGTCTGTTGATAAATGGTAGTACTTGCCTGAACACTACTATACAATGTCAATGTCAATATGAATATAATACTAAAAACTACGTCATATTTTTTCATTAGTTAATTAAGTCATTTTGAACTTGGTTGAACAGAGAGCTCGATTACTCCTAGTGATTTATCTCCTGCTAAAATTTCAAGGGAATACTCACCTTCTTTGATCCTATTAAATATAGCGATCCCATCTTGATTAAGGTAGATTGAAGCGCACATTTTTTTTGATCTATAAAGAATCACCCTGATTTTTTTTATCTCAGTTGTGGTTTTTTTTGAATGAGATTGAAGCGTTGTTTTAATGGCTAAAAAATTTTCTTTGTCCGAGCTGTCTATTTCTATAATGATTATGCCTTCATTTACTTCAATAGCTTTTACATAAGGAAGAGTTTTAATATCTTCGTTATTTTTACCAGCTTTTCTTATGGGCTGAAATTTTGGTAATGGGGCAATAATTGTTCTTCCAATATCCGGTTTTAATTGGGAGACTTTATTGCATACCTTATCCCAAATAAGAGCAAGGGTAAGTTGGACAGGCTTGTTCATTGGTTGCAATCCCTGCCCATTTAATGTCTTTTGGATTAGTTCTTTGGTATTATTATAGAGATATTCTGGCATATCACAGGGAGAATTCTGAGCTTGGTGGAGTATCTGAATTGCCCTTAAAGATTCTAAACATTCAGCACAGCTAAAAAGATGTCCATCGATCTGCTCGATCTCTTTTTCTAACAGATCTCCTTGAATATAATCCCAGAGTAGATTTTCTTTTGGACATTCATTTTTTAATGGAATGAGTTTATTTTTAATTTCTTTGTAACTTTTTATGATATTGTTAAATTCATTCATAACTCTTAGTCTCTTTTATACCTATTGTAAAGTACGGAATGTGTGTTAAATAATAGACATCTTTCCAAAATAATCTTTATTAAAGTAGGAGAGAAGCCAAAAAACTTTGCTTCGTTCGTTAGCGGAGCCTTTTTGAATTTTCTAAGCTTACTTCCCTAAATTACCAAAACTCGCTACGCTCAAACAATG
>JAZDLJ010000122.1:0-8164 GCA_043802115.1 bacterium
TGGAGCAGTTTATGAGTTGCCCCTTCGGGGCAAAAATAGAGTTCGCCCGAAAGGAAGCGATGAGTTATTTATTTACACCTCCTAAGCCAACGCTCTGGTTAAAGTTAACCGTACAGGTCGAAAAATTTTGCTGTAGTGAGTTATTAGTAGGCTTTTTGTAAATTTTCCTAGCGCAGCTTCCCGTAAAATTGCCTCTGTTTGAGCGGAGCGAGTTAGGCAATTTAGGGAAGCAAGCTTAGAAAATTCAAAAAGACTACTCTAATGAACGAAACAAAGATTTTTGTCTTCTCATCTGCAAGAATATTTTGGAAAGATGCCTATTGTTAATGCGGCAAAACAACATCTTTGGGCTTCTTAATAAAATCTAAAGGTAGCTTTAATGTCCGATGAAGTATGTTAAACACACCTTTCGGGAGAGATTGCCAGGAAACTGGTTCGATCTTCGGAGACTCAAACCGCCCTTCCACTTTAAAATAAGCTACCACTATCTGTTTCTCTTTCCCAGTTAATATCCAGCCTAAGAGAGGTACCTTATTAAGGTATTTCTCTAATGAATGCAGGGGCTGAACAGCCAGGACAGCATCAACTGTCTCATTTTCTAAATTAATTGTCCCTATACCAGTTATAATTAGGTCATCACTCTTTATAAAAAAATTTTGAGTAGTAAAATTGCTATTATCAATTATAAAATCAGCGCTCATTGTTTTATAAGATAACCCTCTGGTTGAAAAATCAACCACTTTAAAATTTAAAATCCTATTAAAGAAAGAAAATATGTCTGTTAAAATAGTCGATTTTTTAATTATCCCATCTTTAAATAATAACTTAAGCTGTCCTTTTTTATCTTCCCCTCCTCCTTCTTTTTTGCTTGTTTCTATTATCCCACTTCCTTCTATAACCTTCATTGTTGCAAAGCGATTTAAATTTTTATAATTAACAAATAGCTTTTCAAGCTCAGACCATAGCAATTCCTCTGTTTTAAAATCAAAGGTAATAATCTCTTTTCCTTTTAAATAATGGATATTTCCATTGAATAACCCTTTCGATGAACCAAGGTTAACAAGGCCTTTATCTAACGTAAACAGTTTTCCTCCTTCCTCCTGGTTTATTTGGCCTTGAAAATAAATATTATTAGGGAAATCATCTGGTTTAATAATCTTTTCTCCATAGGCATATCTTGATTTCGTGAGATCCAATGACGCAATCAGCTTAATCTTGGCAGGGTTCCCAGATATCCTGAAATCGCACAGAGGCCATTGGTCAATCTTTACTTTATCCTTTAGATTCAGATTAATTATCTTAAAAAGGTCATCAGGACTTAGTTGCGATTTGACATCTATCTCAACAGCCGAATCTTCCTGAGAGAAGTCCTTTATCCACCCCTGATCAATAAAGATACTTGATTCACCTAACTTACCTTCGATATTATGAATAGTTAAGATATCTTTGTTAATCTCTATACCTCCCTTAAGCCCTGAAAAAGCTAATGGTAAAGCCCTAAATAAAAGCTTATTTTCCTTTAAGGAAAGAGCTATATCATAATGAATGGAGGGATGTTCAGAATGATGTAGTGGGATGGCAAGATTAAGATTAATGGCGGATATGCCATTCATCTCTCTTATAACATTTAATTTGGTATAATCTTCTTTTAAAATAATTGAAAAAAATTTTTTAAAACCAAGTGATTCAATGGATATCGTTCCTTTTGTTTTAATATCATCTAAACTATTCATTAAGATATTAAGGTCAATACCTATTTTTTTGCATTTAAAAGAAGCCAGAGAAATATTAGCTGGCAGGTAGGCCAGATAATCTCTAATAGGATTAAACATTATATTCTTTAACTTGATATCTGCTTTTACCTTTACTTTAGCAAGATTAAAATCCTCATCAAGATTATAGATACGAGCATTAATTGAAATATCTTGAGGATTCTCCCTCCTATCATTATCAAAAAGAGTTGTGCTGAGTTGAAAAATTAACCTTTTTGTAAATCCCCTGTATATAAAGTTGAGGTTAATTGGCTTAAAAATAAAGGGAGCAGCCTCCAATTTCAGGAAGGTATCCTTGAATATTATTGTCCCATTTTCAATAGAACAGAATTTTACCCTTGATCTCCCTTACACTTTTTTTACTTACGGTTACTGTTTGGTTTGACTTTTTTTTCTTGGCTTGAGCTAAAGTTAATGAACTATAATTAACTACAGCTAATCCAGCGATAATAATTGCTAATACTTTTACCTTTTTCATTACTTTTTCTCCTTTTTTTTAAAATGTTATGACAATAGGTAGACGTAGTTTCCATAATCTCACCTCCTCTCAATGGAGACGGTCTACATTTAAAAAACAATACACTTGAACAAACATAAAATAAAAAAGCTATTTTATGTTTGTTCAAGTGTAATTAAAAATTTCCCCCTTCGATTCCTTGCCCAAGCTGCTTCGTCATGATTAAAAGCTACAGGTTTTTCCTCCCCATAACTTGTAGTGTGTAATCGATCGGATGAAATCCCCAGCCTTATTAGATAGCTCCTTATACTTAAAGCTCGTTTCTCTCCTAAACTCAGGTTGTATTCATTTGTACCTCTTTCATCACAATGACCTTCAACCATGACATATACACTCTTGTTTGACCTTAACCAATCTGCAATATTGTCCAGGATGGGACGGTTCTGATTTTTTATTACAGTGCTGTCATAATCAAAATAGATGTTCTTAAAGATTGAAGCTAATTCTCCCACTGATTTTTTATATACATTTTTAGCTGGTATTGCAGTTAATTCTACTGGATTTCCAACCAATGCTTTTTTTTGGAATTCTTTCATTGATTCTCTATTTCTTGTTGGATATTTCTTTGATTCTTCTTGTTCCTGATAAGGAACTGATCTTTGAGGAGAAAGGAACTTTTGTGTCTCCCTCTTTTTAGATTTGACTTTGTCTGCACATCCGCCTATTAAAAATAATAAAAACATAGGGCTTACTAAAATTAAAAAAATAATATTTTTTTGTACTTTCATTCTATTTCCCCCCTTTCCTTTTAATAATTATTTTTGAAACAAACAACTAATTTTAATGTTCCTCCTTATCTTTGATTGATTTATCGTTTTTTCTTTTCTTCCACCTCCTTTTATGACTAAAAAGGTTTATTTAAATTAACGCCCTTCACGTGGACTTTTTAGATAGTTACACAACTTATCCCATGTCCTCTGCTCAACGATACCATCAACAACGAGTCCTTTCGATTTTTGAAAGGACTTTACAGCCCTTTCAGTTTTTGGCCCGACTTTCCCATCCAGTTTACCTCTATAAAACCCAGCTCTTTTAAGAGCTACCTGAATTTGTCTTATCCTATTCCTTGAATTCAAACGAGAGGTCAATATCTCATCTTCTTTTGTTAGGTACCTTGAAATTTCTTCAATAGTTGTCTGAGCGCTAATTTCTTTTACCTGTTCTCCTTTTAATTCAATATGATCTTGCCAAGATACATTATTGCGTAATGGGTTAACTAAGACTATTACAAAAATAGAAAAGAAAATTATTACGGCTATGATCTTTTTCATAGGGGAATCCTTTTAGGTGAGCGACCATAATTATTTATAACATTTTGCTCGGCTCCAGAGGTTACTTCCGCAAAAGTTATAAATAATTATGGTCGCTCACTTTGGCAACTCATTTACGTTCTGCGTTTCTAATTTATATTAATAGCAACTATCGTGCCAACAGGAATTAAAAATAAAAAAAATTTAAATTATTGTAAATCAGGAGTTTTAGATAAAAAAAAATTTAATGGGAAAGCAACTCTTAAGGAGGGTTGTAAAATTATTTTCCAAATTGGAAAAAGTTTATTCTTCTTGAAGACTAATAACCTTTTTTAGACCAAACTTTTCTATCTTATCTTTTAGGGTAGGCCGACTAATTCCTAATAATTTAGCCGCTTGGCTTTGATTACCTTGCGATTGTTTAATTGTTTCAATAAGCAGCACTCGTTCGGTTTCTTCGATAATATTTTTATACAAGGAATGAGTCTGGGCTTTTATTCCAAGTTTAACAAATTGCGCCACAAAAGGTTGTAATTGTCTTATTAAATCTTTATCTTCAGAAAGACCATTCTCGATCAATATAATATGTTCTGGCAAGATAATATTACCTCGGTTAAAAAGTACGGCCTTTTTTATAACATTTTCAAGCTCCCTTATATTACCTGGCCAATTATACTTTGCTAAACTCTTCAAAACATCAGAAGAGATAGTACACTTATCTTTATTAAATTCTTGTGCATATTTATTCATAAAGTAATCTATCAATTGAGGAATATCTTCTCTGCGATCCCTTAAAGGAGGGATATTAATAGTAACTGCATTAAGTCTATAATATAGATCTTCTCTAAACTTATCCTCTTTTATTAAATTTTCCAAATTTCTATGCGTAGCTGTAATTATACGCACATCGGATGTTATAGTTTTATTATCACCTAATCTTTCAAAGGTCTTATTTTCTAATATTCTGAGAATCTTTGTCTGAAGAGAAAAAGGCATATCTCCAATCTCATCCAGGAAGAGTGTTCCCCCATTACATTGCTCCAATTTCCCTATCCTTCGCTCCTTGGCATCGGTAAAGGCACCTTTTTCATACCCAAAGAGCTCACTTTCCAGGAGATTTTCTGGAATAGCCGCAGAATTTATCACTATAAAGGGTTTATTTTTTCTTTGAGAGTGAGAATAGATTGCCCTGGTAACCAATTCCTTGCCTGTCCCACTTTCTCCTCTTAATAGAATATTCACATCGCTTGAGGCTACCTGACCAATTATTTTATATATCTGTTGCATCTTAGATGAAGAACCAATGATCCTCTCACCTTTTAGTTCCTCTTTGATACCATAATTAACCTCTGTCCTCATCATCTTTCCTGTCTCAAAGGCCTTTCTGATGAGATTCTTCATCTCAGGAACTTCAAAGGGTTTAATAATGTAATCATATGCCCCTAATTGCATTGCCTCAATTGCTGTCTCGGTGGTTCCGTAAGCAGTCATGATAATAATAGGCATTTTGTAATCTATGCCTTTAAATTTTGAAAAAGCCTCTAATCCACTTATTCCGGGCATCCTGATATCCATAATCAAAAGATTCATAGGCGTATCTTTTACAATAGATAGACCTGTCTCGGCATTATTAGCTGTGAATATCTCATATCCCTCTTGTGACATTATCTTATGGAAAGAAGAAAGGACATTTTTTTCATCATCTACTATAAGTATTTTAGACATGGATTTGACGTATCCTCTTCAAAAAGTATGGTAAGCTAAGAACAGACTTTAAATAATAAAAAAAAAGACTTTTTAGATTTTATCTTTTCCCTTGAAGTTTGAAGAAGATACAATTTGACCATAATTTTATTTTAGACAAGTGTGGGATAATTATGGAGAATAGTAACAGGAATAAAAAAATATACTACCATAGTTACAAAAACAAAAAAAGTAAAACCTGACATTCTACAGCAATTCTAATTATGAAAAAGTGTAAGAAAGGAGAATTGGAGAAAAGGGAGAAATGGGGAGAAATCTTAAATCTTTTTCTCCATTTTTCCAATATTCTCCCTTTCCCCTTAATCTTTTATGTTTTTAAGAAGTCAAAATGAGAATTGCTGGACATTCTAATCACGTTTCTAAGGTATTAACAAGTTAGAACTGGATATTTGATATAAAAATTAACTATTTGTTTTTATTCACCATGTAAAGTTTAGCAAAATTAAGTTAACTGTTTATTTTTTATAAAATTAACTTTCTATATATGCCCTTATATCAAATATCCAGAGTTAGAAAATTTTTCTTGACAATGACGTATATTTTTTTATAATAATATACGACTTTATTATTTTTAGTGGAGGAAGTATTATGGGGAGCACAAAACTTACCTTGAGACTTGAGGAAGAGGTAATTCACTCAGCGAAAGATTATGCAAAAAAACATAGTACAAGTATTTCAAAAATAGTTACTGTTTATTTAAAGTCATTATCCGAACAAAAAGAGACAAAAGAATCTATCTCATATATTGTTAAAGAACTCTCAGGAATTATCCCAGAGGCGGTAGATACTCAAAAACTCCTAGATGACTATCATCTCCATCTTCAAAATAAATATAAATAATGAATGTATTACTAGATATTAATATTATTTTAGATGTGCTCCAAAAAAGAGGGGATTACTATATAGATTCAGCGAGGGTAATGTCTTTATGTGCTAATAATGTTATTAACGGGTATCTCTCATCTATTAGTTTTGGAACAATTCATTATATTCTCTCAAAAAGTATAGGAAAAAATAAATCTCTTACCTATTTAAAAAAGATTAGAGCCTTTACCCTAGTTGCTCTAGTAGATACTGAAGCTATTGATCTTGCCCTTACCTCTAATTTAGCTGATCTGGAAGATGCTCTTCAATATTACTCTGCCATCAGAAGTGGCATTAATTATATTATAACCCGCAACAAGAAAGACTTTCCCAAAAGTGAATTATCAGTAGTAACACCCAGGGAATTCTTAACCCTAATTTAATTGGGCACTGGTTCAGTAAGTATGAACCTATCCTGCAGAATGAACTAGAATGACAATATTTAGCATTCAAGCATACAGGCAAACCGACTAACCTCTCCTAACTCCTCTTCCAATAAAGATATGATTACCTTTACCTGCAAAAGATTACCCTGCTCAGCCAGCTCTTCAATCTCGGAAGCAAGGGCATAGACTTTATTGGCCCTGATCATTCCCGCAGCACCCTTAAGACTATGAGCTGCTTTATTAACCTCTTTTGAATTGGACTCTTCCAGCAACGTTTTTATCTTAGCTACCTTTTCCGGATAATTAACTATGAATCTGGTAACCCCGTTCTTTAGCAATTCTACATTGCCACCAACAGCAGCCAGGGCCTGCTCCATATTTATTGGGGACTCTTGATCCGTTGTTCGTCGCTCGTCGTTCGTCGTTCGTGATTTGTTGTTTATTTCTTCATCTTCCGAATCACGATCCACGAGAGACAGATCACAAAAACCATACGTGTCTTCCATTTTCGTGATTCGTGACTCGTCGTTTGTGGATCATAATTCGTGACTAGTGATTCGTGGTTTGTTACGGGATGTATGGTTTTGTCATTGCAATGAGTATCCTTCAATTAAGGCCAAGAATAGTTTACGTTTTTGAATAAATACGAGATTGCTTCGTCGTTACACTCCTCGCAATGACAAACTGGACGTCCTTTGCTTTCATTATAACGAACTGGACATCCTTTTCTGTCATTGCGAGGAGTGTAACAACGAAGTAATCTCATCTTGAGGGGAATCTGCACGAGGTTTGTATGTATTGAATTTAATAAATATAGAAGGAAAAATAAAAAAAGATATATACTTAAATATGTTCTGAGTGAGTGAGTGAGTGAGTGAGTGAGTGAGTGAGTGAGTGCAAAAGGTATGCCAGAAGGGATAATAAGCACTCACATCTTTGATTAACTTTTTCATAGAAACTGCCTGTATCTACCCTTTATAATACTTGTACAAAAAGGATGTCAAAATAATTTTGAATAATCCAAGGGTTAATTGGCTTTTAGTAGAGGCCTTTATATTTTATAAAAAATAAAAAATACTTTATCAAGATTCTTTACTTAAATCAATCTCTAATTTAGGAGCTCTGGATATTTGATATAAATATTCGCAGGCAGAAAGAAAAAATTTTTAAAAAAATAATGTGTTGGTTCAGACGGAATCGGACTTTCTTAAATATGAGATAGCGAATAAAATAGATTAAAAAGATTGTCTATAGAGGGTGGTTGAAGGTCTTGTGTTCCATCAGGAAGTTGATTTTACTTTGAAGGATTATTGAGCAAAGTAACGTGGTTTAATCTCTGCCTCCTTGCGAAATGAAAGGGAATAGGAGGGCACAGGGGGACGGCTAATTGAGGCTTCGCTCATCCTGATGTCCGAAGAAAGTAAGGTTTGCAAGAGATTGGAGAAAAAGCTATTACCATCTCACTTTGCTAATAATAGACATCTTTCCAAAATAATCTTTATTAAAGTAGGAGAGAAGCCAAAAAACTTTGCTTCGTTCGTTAGCGGAGCCTTTTTGAATTTTCTAAGCTTACTTCCCTAAATTACCAAAACTCGCTACGCTCAAACAATG